>PFUG01000482.1:0-8717 GCA_002789955.1 Deltaproteobacteria bacterium CG_4_9_14_3_um_filter_63_12
GACATCACGATTCGGAACTGTTTGATTGGCGGGACCGGTCAGGAGTTCTGGGAGGGGATGCGAGTTTTCAACGGCACGGCGGTTCGGCTTCTCGACTCCGAGTTGGACAACAACCGACTGGAGGTCATCTCGGGAACGGGCTTGGAGATCGCGAGGAACACCTTTCTGAGCTTGGGAGGCGTGGCGCTGGCGATCACGGAGGATGCGACGAACATTGGGGTCCATCACAACATCGTGGACGGCAGGCCCGAGGACGAACTCCGAGGTATCGAGCTGTGGGGAATGGTAGGAGAGTCTGGGCCGCTGCCGGTATCAGGGCTGTCCATCCACGACAACACCATCGCCGCCACCGTCGGAATTTTTATGAAGCGAACCGGCGACAGTCTGCTGGTTGGCAACGACATCACGGCTTGGACGGGGTTCGAACTCGAGTCCAGTGTGGGTGCCAACAAGTTCCGTTGGAACAACCTCGAGGTGCAGGTTGGCGTGGTTGCGGATGAACCGACCGAGATAACGGACGGTGAGGGTCACGGGAACTGGTGGGGGCACGATTGCCCAGAGCTGTCTTTCGTGGCGGGGGTGGACAGCAATCGCGTGGATGTGGTGGACAGTTTTGCGTATGGCCGGAGAGACGCGTGGGAGCTGGGGTTGGCGCCTGGGTGTGACACGACGCCGCCCCTGCCGCCGATAATTGTCTCCCCCCAAGAGGGCGTGAGCGTGCTGACGACCCCCGTGCTCATGATTACGGCCGAGCCCCAAGCTCAGGTCCGGGTTTTCGAAGGCGCGACGGAAATCGGCACGACCTACGCGGCAACCAATGGGACATTTTTGGTCGTATTGGAGCCGCTTGAGCCTGGGTTGCATGTCCTTCGCGCGACTGCAACGGAGCGAGCGGGAAACGAATCGAATTCCTCATTGCCACGCTCGTTTACGCTCTTGCCCGCGACGGACGTGACCCCGCTCACTGGAGACCAGGGCAAGTTCGATATTGTCGAAATTTCCCAGTCGCTCAACCCCTTTGACCCGAGCCGTGAGGCCAACAAGGTCCGTCTGAGCGTGAAGCTCGATGGGGTCAACGGCCTCGGGGGGAACTCTCAGAACCATCGGTTCTTCGTGCTGGTGGAGCGAACTCTGTTAGAGCCAGAGACTCTCTTGCCAATAAGGACCGTCTACGGCGCCGCCGAAATCGACCGCGAGGCCGTGGGACCTCTGCGAGTGGAGGTCAGCGACGAGTGGGACGGGAGGGACGAAGCAGGGGACCTTGTCACCTCGAAGCCCTACCCAAGCGTCCTCCTGGTGAAAGTGGGCCGGCTCTACACCGGCAATGGCCAAGGGCCACCATGCGGGCGAGGGGTGGACGAAGTGTTGACCGAGGCGCAGGCCAACGCCCTCGGCGCCAAGCTCACGTTGCCGCCCGGCTGGCCAGTCCTTGGGAAGAGCGCCTGCATGGTGGATGCGAAGGCATTGCCTGGAGGGTCCGACTCGGTGGGGCTAGGGCCAACCTTCCCGTTCACGCCAGAGACTGGCCGGACGGGGGTGCTACGGGTCGGCTTGACGCTTGCTCTGGCGGAGCTCTCGGCGGGCACGCTCGGCACGCTCGACGTGACCGTCGAGTCGTTGAGTGTCCTGGGTGAGCAGTTGGCCGCGCGATGGGTCGTGCCGCCGGAGTTCGAATTGATGGCGACAGAGGTGATAGCGACTCACCAGTCGGGGGAGCGGCGGGTGCCGATCACTCGGAGCGACCTGTTCTTTGGTGAGCAATGGCTGATTCATGACACGATCGGACCTGAGGAGGTTGTGGTCTACCGCGTGCCAGTCCGCGCGGGCAGTGGGTTGGAGCCTGCGGCCAGCGGCTGTGATGTGACCGTCTTGACGTTCGACTCCCACGGGCTGCCCAACCCAGATGTGGCGAGCGCCGATTTGGAGTTCATCGTCGACACGAACGGGGTGCGAAGCGCTCGCCTCGGCGAGGTCGACCGGTTGCAAAAGACTCTCCTCATCGGCGAGCTGCGGGCGACCGGGTTCCTCGACGCGGGCGTCTGGGGCGAGCCGATTGACCTCTCCAACGCGGTGCTCGGCTTGAGCCTGGGGGCGAGGCCGGTGGAGCCGGTAGGCGTGCGTCGTCCGTCACCGGAAGCGTGGGCCGCGGACCCGTTCAGCCCGCCGCTGACGATTGTGGACCGCTGGGAGGCGTTGGCGACTCCTGCGTTTGTTCTTGAGCAGGCCGCAGGCGGTCAGGTCATGCCCCTCCCACTGATCACTAACTGAGGGTGTCGACGATGAAGAAGCAGAGAGTTTTTTCCATGGTAGTCGCGGAGCTGCTCGGCCTCTGTGTGAGCTTGTGGTCGGTGAGCGCTGTAGCGGAGTGTCGGACCTACAGTCTATATGGGGATCTGTGGTTTTCGGACCGGCGGGTGGGGACGTTGTCCCAGGCGCAATGGCTGACGCTGGGCCCGGCGCCGAATGTGGAGGTGCAACTGGTGTTGAGCCCTGGCACGCTCTCGTTTGTAGACATCGAGTCGAGCCAACCCAGTAGTTGGTGGTGTCCTTCGGGCGTCGACTGCAATTCTGAGGACTTTGATGACTATGAGGGGGCGACGAACATTTACACGGATCTGAACGGGCACTGGTCGGCAGACGTGATTCTGTGTCTGCGGAAACCGGCGAGTGAGTATGGCATACAGGTGCGGCCGATCTTCAAGATGCAGAACGCGCGGTGGAAAGTCGTCAATGAAAGCTACGACGGCTATCAGGTTGTTGCTCACTCAAAAGCACTTGCGGCCAGTGACCCCACAGGTGGGCTCGATTTCGGTATTACGGGTGTGCCTTGGTTTAACAGCACGGAATACGCAATGTGGCTGTTTCAAACGATGCGTGACGTTTGGAACTTTGTGGAGGTGGATGGGGGTTGCTCGCCTGAACGAGGATTCACTGCACCCTGTGGGTTCTACATTGGAGGCAGCGCGATATCGGTGCGGTACATAACCGACGCCGTAGTTCTTCGCGGTGAGTGCGGTTGCGTTTCGTGTTCAGGTTGTTCCTTAGACCCACTACCCGAGTTTGACACGAGCAGCTACAGCCCAACGGTAGTCTACCATGAGTATGGGCATACCGCGTACAACCGGGCGCTCAGGGGGTTGGGAGCACCGCCGATAGAGTCACATCCGGTGTCTCAGGTACATGAGGCCTGGGCGTACTTCTTTGAAATCGCTGTCGTCTCAGATGGGACACCAACGACCGAGGTGAACATTTGCGCGTTTGATGATGACTCAGCAGATTGGAAGAGGACCGTTTGGGACCTATACGATTTGCATTCGGATTGCGCCCTGCCTGGGTTGGGCATTGATGCGTGCGATGGGATAGCGCATGATGGGATAGCGCATGGCATCGGCCAGCTTCTTTTCGTTTTCCGCCATATGTCGGATCAAGAACTCAAACAACTGAGAGCTATTGGCAACGAGATGAATGCGGCGTGGGAAGCTGAATTGATAGCAACTCCAGGTCTTCATCGTTCCGTTCGAACCTATACTGAAGCCTACGCCTCTGCTTGGGCTGAAGAAGCCGTAACCATATGGCCAACGATTAGTTGGTATCGCCTGGGTTTGTTTGAGATCTTCCTGATGAATTGCCTCCTCATTGTCTAAGGATGCTGTGTTGTTTTGACTCTGGAGGTTCTTCGTTCGGAATTTGAAGGGAGGGGACTTGATGTGCACCGTTCGACGAGTAGCGTTTTTCTTGCAAATGGTTGCGCTCACGACGTGCAGCACGGTCGAGGAGCCCACACGAAACCTGGACGCATCGGCCACAGAACTTTCGGATTCCAGAGAAACCGAAGAAGTCTGTCCGGATGCGGCTTTTCACCCATCTTGGAGCACGTTCGTCATCGAAATGAGCGAAGGACCGCCCGTTGGGATCGATGCTGTGCATCTCACGCAAGCATGTACTGGATATTTCTTCTATGGAGCGAAGATCGACCTTTTCACGAACGCTGTCGGTGATGTGCCTGCCGATGTTTTCGAGGTCCTGAAAGGACCTGACGCGACTTCTGCTGGCTGTACAAGCGGATACTTTGTCATGGCAAAGGGGGATGTATTAGGAATCACCCTTGGGAGCAATCTTGCCCCATACGACGTTCTAGAAGTTGTTGCCGTAGAGCCGGATGGAACCTGCATCCCGGCGACAACGACAGACCATCTGAAGCTCTCTGTTGCGGATGGTGCTGGGCGTGTCGTTCCAATCGGTGAGGGAACCACGGCGATCGTGCCCCCCGATTTGCCGGATAGAGTGCCATGAGACCATTGGTTCATGGTCAGCGTCGCTGAGAATTGCCATTATAGGTGCTAGTGCTAGGATACCGCACAGCGATGCTGGATGTCTTTGTGATGAATTGCATTACATTCTGAGGTCGGCGCGTGCCATCGAAAACGGAGGATTCATGAATCGAATTGACTGCGTTTGTTGGTTCCTGCTCTTCGTCGCCCTCTCTGCCTGCAGCATGCCCGAGGAGCCCATCACACCCAACCCAGACACCACACCCGATGAGGTCGCGGAGGCACGAGCGAAGTCTGCCCATCCTGGCATACCTGGGACCTCCTGACCCTCGAGGTAGTCGACGGGCCGCCCATCGCAATCGATGCAGTGGCTCTCACAAATCCTTGCAGCGGGTGGCGTAACAATGCCGAAAGAATCACTCATTGGAGTAGGCTTTCCGGCGAGATGGGAGATTGGGAGCTTGAGATTGAGGGCATACTGCGAGCGCCCGACGCGACCCCAGAACACTGTCTGGGTACCACAGTCACCATGACAAAGGGGGATTTGATCACCGTTCAACTCGTGGAATTCGGGCCCCGCGATCTCATCGAGGTTTTCGCCGTCGAGCCCAACGGCTCGTGTGCTTCGGCGACCGAGACGAGCCAATTGAAGTTGTCCATCACGCAATTCGATCCTAGCGAAAGGGTTTTCATAGGACAGGGAACGACCGCGACGTTGCCCGAAGAGGCTCCGCCTTTTCACTAGATGTGCTTGGCAGAAGTGGCGAGCCTGTCATGCGACCCGGAGTGGCTTGCCAGCGTAGGTCCACAGAAAACCGCTCGGCGTTCTCTGGACTCTCTGCTGGCTCTGCGCTGGCCGGGTTCTCGCTCGAGGGACCGAACGCAGACGCTGAGCAAGCCGAGGCAGCAGAGAACACTTGGCGTGACTCGCCGGCACACAAGAAACCGCTCGGCGTTCTCTGGACTCTCTGCTGGCTCTGCGCTGGCCGGGTTCTCGCGTTGTCACTTCGGCCGAGCACATCTAGTCTGATCCAAGCGCACATCCCTGTTTGAAGGCATACCCCCCCTGAAAAGCCCGGTACCATTGGAGGGGCGAATCTTCTATGACGCCATCGAGGGCTTTCAGGTAACGAAGCGACAGCAGGAACGACCTCGATAAGAAAGTTGTCCGAGTGACCACGACTCACTTCAGCATCTATGGGCTGGCGCCTGACCCGAAGGAGGTCGACGGGCGCGGACTGCTTTGGGAGGCCAACGGCGTGAGCCTGATTGCCAATGCCGTGCATTTTGCGCGACTCTCGGTTTCCCCGACGGCGATCAGTGTCTTTCTCAGCGGTGAGCAGAGTGGGCGCGTGGAGGTCGCGTTGAGCGGCGGTCAGGTCCGCGCCTTCGAAAACCCGGACCTGAGCTGTCAACGACTCGACGGTGACGTCGAGCGTGCCGAGCGTGCCCGCCGAGGAGGAGACCAAGGGCTTAGATGTGCCAAACCCACCCCTTGGGCAACTCGTGGCAAGGATTGGCGGAGAGCCGTGCAAAAAACTTGATGAGTACCACGCCGTGGGTTCGGGCGGTCGGGGGCGGTTCGACGTCGTGGGTTCGGGCGGTCGGAGGCGGTTCGACGACGCTGGGTTCGGGTGGTCGGAGGCGCGGCCCAGCGCTCCGCGCTGGGCACCTTCTGTGGACCGCCCCTCCGGGGCGGATGCCCAGGTTCTGCGCTTCGTCGCGAGACGAGTGTTGTCGATCCTGGGCGTTCGAGTCCGTCGAGAAAACTCTCTGCGGCTCCGCGCCTCTGCGGCTCTGCGTTGAGATCGAAGCCCAGCTCACCACCGGCCCCAAGAGCAAATCAGGGGTAGGTTATTGCGAGCCGGCCTTCACGCCGTGGCTCTCGGCAAACTTCGTCGCCCGCTCGTAGCCCGCGTCGTAGTGACGCAGGATGCCCATCCCAGGGTCGCTGGTGAGCACCCGCTCCAGCCGGCGCGCGGCTTCGGGCGTGCCGTCGGCGACGATGACCTGACCGGCGTGAATGCTGTAGCCGATGCCAACGCCACCCCCGTGGTGTACGGAGACCCAGCTGGCGCCGTTGACGGCGTTGATGAGCGCGTTGAGGATCGGCCAGTCGGCGATGGCGTCGGAGCCGTCCTTCATGCCCTCGGTCTCGCGGTTTGGGCTGGCGACGGAGCCGCAGTCCAAGTGGTCGCGGCCGATGACGATGGGGGCTTTCACCTTGCCGCTGGCCACGAGCTCGTTGAACGCCAGGCCGGCTTTGGCGCGCTCGCCGTAGCCGAGCCAGCAGATGCGCGCCGGCAGGCCTTGGAAAGCGACCTTCTCTTTGGCCTCGGCGAGCCAACGTGCCAGCATCGAATTCTCGGGGAAGAGCTCGAGCAGGCACGCGTCAGTGGCGAGGATGTCTTCGGGGTCACCGGAGAGCGCGACCCAACGGAAGGGTCCCTTGCCCTCGCAGAACAAGGGCCGGATGTAGGCGGGGACGAAGCCGATGATGTTGAAAGCGTCGGTGACGCCATGATCGAAGGCGCCTTGACGGATGTTGTTGCCGTAGTCGAAGACGACGGCGCCAGCGGCCTTGAAGTCGAGCATGGCGCGCACGTGTACGGCCACGGAGGCGCCGGACCGCGCCAGGTAGGTGTCGGGGTCCGAGACGCGCAGCGCGGCGGCCTCGGCCATGTTCAGACCGACGGGGACGTAGCCGTTGAGCAGGTCGTGGGCGGAGGTCTGGTCGGTGACGACGTCCGGGATGACGCCACGGGCGAGGAGCTCTGGGTAGACTTCGGCTGCGTTTCCGAGCAAGCCCACAGAGAGCCCAGTCCGCGCTTCCTGGGCCGTGCGCAGCCAGGCGAGGGCCTCGTCCAAGTCGTGGGTCTTGCGGTCGAGGTAGCGGGTCTCGATGCGGCGATCGATGCGGCTCTCGTCCACCTCGACGCCGAGGAAGGCGGCGCCGTTCATGGCCGCGGCCAACGGTTGGGCGCCGCCCATGCCGCCCAGCCCAGCGCTGAGCACGAAACGTCCCTCCAGGCCGCCCCAGCTGTGGGTCTTGGCCAGCGCGGCGAAGGTCTCGAAGGTGCCTTGGACGATGCCCTGGGTGCCGATGTAGATCCAGCTGCCGGCCGTCATTTGACCGAACATGGTCAGCCCCTTGCGCTCCAACTCACGGAACGCGGGCCAAGTGGCCCAGGCGGGCACCAGCATGCTGTTGACGAGGATGACCCGCGGCGCGTCGCTGTGGCTCTTCAACACGCCCACGGCCTTGCCGGATTGAATCAAGAGCGTCTCGTCGTCTTCGAGGTTGCGCAGCGAGGAGACGATGCCGTCGAAGGCCTCCCAGCTGCGGGCCGCCTTACCGCTGCCGCCGTAGACGACCAGGTCCTCGGGCCGCTCGGCGACGTCGGGGTCGAGGTTGTTCATCAGCATCCGCAGCGCGGCCTCTTGGACCCACCCTTTGCAACTCAACTCCAAGCCCCGGGCGGCCCTGACGATCCTCGCTTCGCTCATCGATATCCTCCACCTTGATTCTTGCAGTTCTTAGGATCCCTCGTCGACCCAGATCGGCATGGCGCGAGTGATCGAACCGTCCGTGTAGCAGAGTACGAAATAGAGTCCAGGGGATTCGAACTCCACGTCCCAGCGAGAGATGTGCTGATGCACCGAGCGCTCGTCCGCCAACGAGAAGGTCAAGCTCTCGGTTTTTGCGACGACTTCGCCGCTGGCGTCGACCAGCTCGAGGCGAAAGGTGTGGTCCCCGGCGAACAAGTAGCTCCAACGGGTCCAGGAGTCGAACTGCACACGGGCGGGGTAGCTCGGCAGCCGGATGGTGTTGAAGGTGCCGACCACCGTGACGTGTGCCTCGGTGGCGCCAGCCAGCGCGGACTTGCCCGTCTCGGCGCCGTCGGAGGCGCCAATCTTCGCGGTCGCCGCCGCGGCCGCGACGGCCTCCTCGACGCTGCCGTCGCGAGTGTCGAAGGTAGGCTGCGCCGGGGCCGTGACCTCCTCACCGATGTGGGACGCCAACACCAGCACGTGGTGCAGCGGTCGAGTCTGAAAGGGAAAGCCCAGCGCCTCGCCAGCCCAAGTGCCGCCCTGTTCAACCATGAGCACGGGGAGCACGGAGGAGAGCCCGGAGTCGGTTTCGACCGTCACGAGGTACTCACCGGGTTCAGGGAAGTCGACGTCGATTTCGACCTTGTGCACGTAGCTCGCGCGGTCGTCGGCCAACTCGAAGGTGCGGACGGGGCCTTCGTGTAGGAGCTCCATCTGGCCATCGGCGAGCAGGCGACCGACGCGGTAGCGAAAGGTGTGAGAGCCAGGGAAGAAGTAACGCCAAGTGGTCCGCAGCTCCAAGGTCTCGATGGCCGGGAAGGACGGGACGACGAGGGTGTCGTACATCGGCCCAATGTGGTCTGGAGCCTCTAGTTCCACTCGCCGTGCCAGCAG
>PFUG01000568.1 GCA_002789955.1 Deltaproteobacteria bacterium CG_4_9_14_3_um_filter_63_12
ATTTGGTTGGCGGCACAGTCGACGTTCTTCACACAACTTCCCAAGACCACACACTGACCCGCCTCGCAGCTCTCGCCGGTGGGGCAAGGCGTGTTGGCGTCGCACTCGGCGGTCACCACACAGGCGCCATTCACGCAGCTCTCGCCGGACGGACAAGCGGTGTTGGCGTCGCACTCGGGGGTCTCTTCGACGCAGGTGCCAGACTGGCAGACAAAGCCGGCGTTGCAGTCGGAGCTCGCGGCGCACTCGGGGGTCTCTTGCACGCAGGTGCCGGACTGGCAGACGAAGCCGGCGTTGCAGTCGGAGTTGGCGGCACACTCGGGGACTGGAACCACGCACTCGCCGGCCTGGCAGACGCTGTCGCGGTCGCAGTCTTGGTTGGTGGAGCAGCCGACGCTGACGCCCGTGCAGGTGTTTTGCAGCGGGATGCACTGTGAACCGGGTGCGTCGAGGAGCTTCACACAGGTGAAGGCCGAGGGGCAGTCGCCGTCGCTGGCGCAGGCCCGGCCGCAGACCGTCTCTTGGGCGTCGTTGCTGAGCGTGAGGCAGAGCGCGCCTTGCTCGTAGCACTCTTCGTGGCTGGTGCAGCTCTCACAGAGCCCGGCCGTCGCCGCAGGCAACGTCTCGCAATAACCGCTGATGCAGGTCTCGTTCTGGTAGCAGTCGCGGTTCGAGTAGCACTGGGCGGTGGTGGGTTGGTCGGCGCAGTAACACTGCGTGTCGCAGTACTCTTCACAGCCCCAGGCGTCGCAATAGACGTCGCAGACGTCGTAGCACTCTTCCATGCACATCATGTGCTCGTGGTCGTCCATGCAAG
Organism: Deltaproteobacteria bacterium CG_4_9_14_3_um_filter_63_12; assembly: GCA_002789955.1. Lineage (GTDB taxonomy): Bacteria > Myxococcota_A > Bradymonadia > UBA4248 > UM-FILTER-63-12 > UM-FILTER-63-12. Next base: position 818 of record PFUG01000568.1, read on the forward strand.
CCTGCGAGAAGGTCCCGACGAAAAGAAGCGCGATGAGTGGCAGAATTCGGTTCATGGTGTCCCTCATAGTGCGAGAGGCCGGTTCTCGCTCAGTCTCACACGGTGATATCGAAGGGTTGGTCGCGAGCGAAACACAAAGGCAGCGCTCCTGCCGCCAACGTAACGCCACGAGACCAAGCAGATCTCGTGCCACCAGCAAGTCGCCCGTAGTCGGCAGGCAACCAACTGTTTTCTTTAGTCTTGTCGGATCCGGCGAATCGACTGGACAGTGATTTCCCACCTCTCCGTGGCAGAGGTGATACACCCGCACTCCAATGTGAACGATGGAGCAGGCGAGCGCGAGACTCAAATCTCACCACGAAGGACACCAAGAGCACGAAGAAGGCGGTTTCTCCTTCCTCTTCTCCTTCGTGTTCTTCGTGGTGAAACCGAACCCAACCCCGCAACAATCCCCAAGAGCAAGACGAAGAGTTCCTCGCAAGAAAACTCCTTGCGCCTCGGCCACCCTTAGCGACTTTGCGTTAAGATGGAACCCAACCCAGCGTCCGGCCCTTATCCCTCGAGGAACGAAGCCAACGGCGCCGAGCGCGAGGGATGACGGAGCTTCTCCAACGCCTTGGCCTCGATTTGTCGGATGCGCTCCCGCGTCAGGTTGAAGTCCTTGCCGACCTCTTCCAGCGTGTGGTCGCTCTTCTCGCCGATACCAAAGCGCATGCGCAGGATCTTCTCCTCACGGGGTGAGAGTGTGGCTAGGAGCTTGCGGGTTTCTTGGATCAAGTTGACGGCGGAGACGTGGTCGACGGGGCTGTCGGCGTTGGCGTCTTCGATGAAGTCGGAGAGTTGGCTGTCGTCGTCGCCGACGGGGGTCTCGAGGCTGATGGGGGCGCGAGCCAGCTTGAGCGTGCGCCGAACTTGCGCCACCGGCATCTCGAGGCGATCGGCGATCTCCTCGGCCGTGGGTTCCCGTCCCATCTCCTGTTCGACGTAGCGGCTGGTCCGCACGATGCGGTTCATGGTCTCGATGAGGTGAACCGGGATGCGGATGGTGCGCGCCTGGTCGGCGATGGAGCGAGTGATGGCCTGGCGGATCCACCAGGTGGCGTAGGTCGAGAACTTGTGGCCGCGCTGGTACTCGAACTTCTCGACGGCGCGCATCAGACCGATGTTGCCTTCCTGGATGAGGTCGAGGAAGTACATGCCCCGGTTGACGTACTTTTTGGCGATGGAGACGACGAGGCGCAGGTTGGCCTTGATCATCTGGGCTTTGGCGATCTCGGCCTTGTGTTGACCGATATCGATGCACTTGACCACCGCGCCGAGCTCTTCGAAGGTCGTCTCGCTCTCCCGCTCCAAGCTGCGATAGAGGTTCTCGGCCGAGAAGAACTGGTACTCCAGGTCCTCGACCTCCTCGTCATCCAGAGAGAGTTTGGTCTCGCCCGTCTCGCGCAGGGAGAGCAGCTCCGCCCGCAGCGCATCCCGGTCCAACCCAGCCCGTCGGCAGCACTCGTCGATGGTGGCCTGGCACTTGCTGAAGGTGTGCAGGGATTCCCCGAGGCACTTGGCAACGTCTTCGATGAAGCCGTAGTCCAAACCCAGCTGCCAGCAGGTCTTGGCGATGTTGTTGGTGAGCCGGTTCGTGTTCTCTTGCGAGGCGGAGTGCTCACTCTGCGTCTTGCGCAGGTCGCGGATCTGGCGCCGCAAACGGTCGTAGCCCTTGATCAAGAGCTCTTTGTTCTCGGAACGCTCGTCCTGGTTGAGTTGCTGGTGACCGATCAGGTCCTTGAGCTTCGCGGTGCCGTTCTTGAAGGACTCGAGACGGTCGAGAATGTGCGCGACGCCTGGAGAGCAGCCCAAGATCGCGTTGATGACCTCGTTGCGCCCGGACTCGATCTGCTTGGCGATCTCCACTTCGCCTTCGCGGGTGAGGAGGTCGACTCGGCCGATCCGCTTCAGATACATCTTGACGGGATCAAGGGCACCATTGTCGCCTTCGGTCTCGACGGTCGTCCGGCCACGCTTCGCAGCCGCGGTGCGGGGCGCATCGGGATCGTCGAGTTCTTCGACCTCTTCGTTCTCATCCAGATCGATCTCATCCGGTTCCTCGGATGACTCGAGGTCCTCGTCAGCCCCATCCTCAGCACTGTCGGTGTCCTCCAACGACCAATCTTCTTCTTCGTCGTTTGGGGTGGTCCGTTCTTCGTCTGTCATCCCCGTCCTCCACACCCTGCTGAACAAGAGGAACTAATGGCTTGCCGCCGCAGCTGTGCTGCGAAGGATTCCAAGCGACCATGAAGTGTAGAGGCAAAGGGTATGCCGCCCCCCATTCTGGTCCCAGTTCTACGATTTGTCTCATGATCCTAACGGGTTAAAAAAACTGTTGCCCATAATACGTCATGTCGCTATGATTCGGCTGACTGCGGACTGACATTATTGTCATACATTAGACAAGCAGTCGAAAAATCAAGAGAGTTCTGCACGTCAACACATTTTTCCCCGTCGACGGTGTTTGGGGCTGTGTCAAGTTTCCCTGTCAACGCCCAGGCGGAGGTTCAGGGTCGAGCGCTGCTTTTCGATCTGTTTTCGTGTCGTTCCTTGCCCCACCCAGAGCGGCTCGAGATAACGCACCTCGATCCGAGCAAAGGGCTTGGGGATCTGGAATGCGTCCCACGTCGACGACAATGTCCAGCAACTTCGTGTGGTTGCCCGCACAGCAACGATCGGTAGGCCGGTCGAACGGGCCAACTGCACCACCCCGGCCTTCGCCTCGTGCCTCGGACCCCGCGGACCGTCCACCGCCATCAGCCCGCTCTTCCCCGCACGAAGACTGCGCGTGAGAGCCAGCAGAGCCGACGCACCGCGCCGGCTGGAAGAACCGACAACCGACTCGATCCCGAAGTATTTCAATATCTTGGCCTGCAGCCGCCCATCCTCGCTGGCGCTCGTCATGGCCACCAACGGCAGCGCCGGTCGAACCCCCAACAACAACTGCTGCTCGCCGTGCCAAAACGCCAATATGCACGGCCCAACCGGCGCCTCACCGACCCTCACCTCGCGCAAAGTCAGGTGAATCGCCCGCAACAGCACATATGCAAGGATCGGAAGCAGGGCTGTGAAAAGTTTGCGGGCTAAGGCCACGGGCCGTCCTGGCGCTCGCTTCGTCGGCAAGTGCAAACCGTCGAGAGGACGCGTGAATCCAAATTCACAATTCACAAGACTCTGAGGTGGGAACCGCTCCAATGGCCCACAAGCGCTCGTGTGCCCCCAGGATCAGCCCAAAGTCCACACGCCGCCAAAGCTCCACGTGGAAACGACCCACGCCGCCGCTCACTACCGCCGAGCCAGTCCCCGTCTCAATCTGCTCCCCGTCGCGGAATAGCCGCCACTGTGAGCCAGCCGGCAGCTCACCGCTGAACTCGAGCATGACCTGCTCCCCGCACACTCCAGTGCGCAGATAGGGGACCACGCCCATGTACTCGTTCACGCACAACACATGGTTTTGCGCGATTTCTTGTTCGACCCATTGTGCGTTGATCGCCTGCCCCTCGGCCGGAGGGGGCAGATAGAGAACCGACACCGGAAAGAGCTCGGCGTAGTCCGAGAGATCGCCGTGGGCGTCGATCCCGCACATCAGGGGGATCGTCGCGTCCAACTCCCTCTGCAGGGCGACCCACAAGTCGACGTCGTGGCCGGGCTCGCTCAGCGCCGCGAAGAAGTGCCCGACGTCTCCTGGCCCGACCAGCAGCGAAGCCGCCACCGTCGAGCGATTCCGTGGGGTTTTCAGCAGCCGAGTCGCGTTGAGCACCTCCATTGCGAGGTTCCCGCTCTTGATCATGCCTAGCTCTTCATCAGTCAAAGACTCGACCCCTGTGATGCCCGTCCAGATGGGGTGGTTCAAGACGCGGAAGGCGCTCGGACCTTGTTCGATCTGCCCGTGGTGATGCCCCTTTGCCACTCTCCACTCGGCCCCCTCGATGAGCAGCGACCCCTGCTTCGGCTGTTTGAAGAGCTTGGCTGGGATGCCCCCGTGGTTGGTGGAGATGGCGAAGTCCAGACACATCGAGTCCACCGCGGCTTGAGCCCGGGTCGAGCGGTCGCGGTTGTCGTGGGCCACGGGGTGGAAATGGTAGACGCCTCGAACCCACGGCGTCTCCGCCCGACAGCCGCTCTCCAGAGCGGGGCTGAACCCCACGGAGGACCAGACGAGGAGCCACAGCAACGAGACGAGGATGGCCGTCTGGTAGACCCAGTTTGGCACCCGGACGCGCTGAGAGACGCTGCGGAGGAGGTCCAATGTCTTGTTCATGACGCCAGCTCGGCGAGGCATTGAGCCTCGCCCTCGAGGCTCAATGCCTCGCTCTCGAGGGTCCCGACGAGCTCCCGCACGGCACCATCGGGTGCGAGCAAGAGGCCGCGGTCGGCCCAAGGAATGGCCTGCGGCCGGTGTGAGACGATGACGATGGTGAGCCTCCCCGAGAGCTTCTTGAGCGCGTCCAGCATGGCGGACTCCATCTCGGCGTCCACCGCCTCGGTGGGCTCGTCGAGGAGCAGCAGCGACGGGCTCGGGGCCAGGGCGCGGGCAAGCGCCAAGCGCCGCCGCTGGCCGCCGGAGAGATCGTCGGCGGCTTCGAACAAGGTGCTGTCGAGCCCACCGCGAGCGCGAACGAACTCGCTGGCGCCCGCGAACTCGAGGCTTTGCCACAGCGCAGCGTCGTCCAAGGGCGCGCCGAGCGTCAGGTTGTCGCGGACGCTGCCGCTGAAGCAGCGGGCTTCTTGGTCTAAGTACCCGACTTGTCCGAGCAGCGAGCCCTGATCGAGCTCACAGTAATCTGCGCCGTCCCAGGTCACGCGGCCGCCTTGCGGCTCGTCGAGACCGGCGATGAGCCGCAGCAGGGTGGACTTGCCGGCCCCACTGGGGCCAGAAATGACCAACGTCTCGCCGAGCCGAATTTCGCAGGAGAGACCCGCAAGAACCTCGGTATCTCCATATTGGAAGCGTACGTCGACCAGCGTGACGCGCTGGCCGAGGGGACCCGCTTGCCGTTCGCGCTTCTCGAGCAGGGGCACCGACAGAATCTCGTGAATGCGGGAGTAGGCGGCTATGGCCTCGTGCCACTGGTTAACGGCGCGGCTGATGCCTTTGAGCGGCTCGTAGACCATCAAGACGGCGGCGAAGAAGCTCACAAAGTCGGCGGGTTGCAGGGCGCCGGACCAGATTCGGAAGCTCGCGAGCCAGAGCGTCGCGGCCAGCCCGCCGACGCCCAAGAACTCCATCACCGGGTGACTGATGGCCTTGGTGCGGATGGCGTCGACGCGGGCGGCTTCGATCTGACGCGCCTGGGCTTCGAAAGCGGCGGCCGAGCTCTGGCGAGCGGCCTCGGCGCGGATGAGGTCGCGGTTCGCGAGGGTTTCAACGAGCCAGCCGGCCAAGCGACCTTGCGCCGTCTGGCCCTCGAAGGTGCGGCGACGCAGGCGGCGGCTGAAGCGGACGATGGGCACGCAGGCCAGAGGCAGGACCACGAAGGCCAAGAGGGCGAGGGCGGCGTCTAAGTAGAAGCAGAGCGAGAGCAGGGCGAGCAGCGTGAGTCCTTCTCGGACCAGGGCGCCGGCGCCGCCAATGACCCCCTGCTGCACGGACTCGACGTCCTCGCCTAGGCGTGTGGCGATGTCGCCGCGGGTGAAGCGCTCGAGGCCGCGACGACGACTGGAGGTGACTGTGGCGAAGAGTTCGACGCGCAGTTGGCGGGCCAGGGCCTGACCGGCGCGCCCGGTGGCGCACATCTGGTGGTAGTAGGCGACGCCCTTGACGGCGGCGACCACGAGGACGACGCCCGGCAGGATGAGGGAGAGGGTGCTGCGGTCGAGCCCTTCTGGGGAGGCGAAGGGGATGAGGGCGAAGAAGGCGGTGTAGCCTTGGCTTCCGGACGAGTAGAGGAAGGCGAGCAGCGGACCGACGAGGGTGGCGTAGAGCCCGGTCGCGACGGCGAGCACGACGCTCGAGGCGGCGGCCGCGAGGAGGTGTCGGCGCTGTTTGAGCAGAAGCCGAAGCAGCGGTCTATGGGCGGCTGTGGTCACGATGGGTCAGAACATCTTGGCTTGCAGGTCTGGGTCGTTCTTGCCGGGCTTGCGACCCAGATGATCGTAGGAGCGTCGGGTGGCGACTCGGCCTCGTGGCGTTCGTTGTATGAAGCCTTGTTGCAGGAGGTAGGGCTCGTAGACGTCCTCGAGGGTGTTGCGGTGCTCGCCGGTTGCGGCGGCGATGGTGTCGATGCCGACGGGGCCGCCATCGAACTTGTCGATGAGGGTCTCGAGGTAGCGGTAGTCCATGCGATCGAAGCCCTCGTTGTCGACGCCGAGTCGGAGCAGGCTGTCTTGGGCGATCTTCAGGTTGATGGTGCGCAGGCCGGCGACCTGGGCGAAGTCGCGGACGCGAGCCAGGAGTCGGTTGACGACGCGGGGGGTGCCTCGGCTGCGGCGCGCGATCTCGAAGGCGGCGTCGGGGTCGATGGCGATGTTCATGAGCGTGGCGGAGCGTTTGGCGATGCGCGTGAGCTCTTCGTGGGAGTAGTAGTCTAGGCGCGCGACGTGTCCGAAGCGGTCGCGCAGCGGGCTGGTGAGCAGCCCGGCGCGGGTCGTGGCGCCGATCAGCGTGAACCGCGGCAGTGGCAGCTTGATGCTGCGCGCGCCGGGGCCTTCACCGACGATGATGTCGAACTGAAAGTCCTCCATGGCGGGGTAGAGGTTCTCTTCGACGACGGCGTTGAGGCGGTGGATCTCGTCGATGAAGAGGACGTCGCGCTCGCCGAGGCTGGTGAGGATGCCGGCCAGGTCTCCCTTGCGCTCGATGGCGGGTCCGCTGGTGATGTGCAGCTCGACGCCGAGTTCATTGGCGCAGATGTGGGCGAGGGTGGTCTTGCCCAAGCCCGGAGGGCCGGAGAAGAGGGTGTGGCAGAGTGGGTCCCTACGCGCGATGGCGGCTTCTACGAAGACTCTAAGGTTGTCGACCTCGAACTTTTGTCCGACGTATTCGTCGAAGCTCCGAGGTCTCAGACCCGCCTGCAGCCCCCCTTCGGAGTCGCTGCTGAGGTTTGGGTCGAGGGTGGGATCGATGCGTTCACTGTCTGGCATTGGGGTCAACCACTGAGTTTCGAGATCGCTCTACGGAGGAGCCGGTCGAAGGGTATCTCTTCGCCCTCTTCGCTGAGCTCGTCGAGGACCTGGCGAATTCTGGGCTCGGAGAATCCGAGATTGATCAGAGCGGACAAGACATCGGCGCGAATCGAGTTTGCGGGGCTGGCGCGCAGCGCTGGCGAGCGAGGGAGGGAGGGCAACGAGAGGTTCTCGAGGGCGTTTTTGAGCTCGAGGGCCAGCCGCTGAGCCTTCTTGGGTCCGACGCCAGGGATCTTTTTGAGCGCGGCCGAGTTCTCGGTGAGCGCGATCTCGCGCAAGGTCCTGACGTCGTAGGTCGACAAGATGGCTTGAGCCATCTTCGGGCCGACGCCGCTGATGGTGATGATCTTTTTGAAGACGGTCCGCGCGTTTGGGTCTCGGAACCCGTATAGGGTGAGCTGGTCTTCGCGGACGTAGGTGTAGACGTGCAGTGTGGCAGTTTGGCCGACGGCCAACACCTCTGCGTCTTTCTGGCCGATTCCGACCAGGTATCCGATCCCGCCCACGTTGATGACGACCTCATCATCTTGGATGGAAACCACGGAGCCTTCGAGCCATGCGATCATTTCCCTGCCTGTTCCCTGCCTGTGCGTTTCGAGGGGCGGTGTTCGCCGGTGTCATTGATACCGCAAAGTGCCGCACAACAACATCAACAGCGCACGACACGAGGGACGTCGGCAGGTGCTGCAACACGTCAGGTGTGACCCGGCTTGCGCGACTCAGAAGACTTCGGTCGAGCTGCGCCAGAAGAACCTCTCCATGCCCAAACCGGCGCTCTCGAGGGTGTCGGAGAGGTCGGGGGGGCCTTGCACTTGTGGGTGCGTCACGAAGTCGGCGAGGACGGGTGCGAGGGCGTCGGCGAGCCAGCTCTCGAGGCTGATGCTGACGACGATGGACGTGGAGTCGGCGGTCAGCTCGACCTCACCGAGGCGAATGAAGCCAGTGCGCGCGCTCTCGTATTCGAATGGGTAGCGACTGATCTGTCCCTGCTCGAACATGTCGGGGGTCTTGGAGAACTTGTAGGCGTTGGGATCTCGCCACGGCACTGGCTCTGGGGTGACGACTGGGTCGGTGTTGGGGTTGACCTTGTAGTAGTCTCCTCGCAGCGCCAGCGATTGCGCCCCGAGCGCTGCGGTGAGTTGATTGGGGCCACTCACCATGGGCTCGATGGAGATGGAGAGCAGGTAACGGCCTGGGTGAGCGAGGGTGAGACCTGGCAACTCGATGCTCTGCTCAGGCTCATGGCGGAGGTCGAACAGGAGCGGAGTGGCGCTGCGGTTCGAGAGCATGGGCTCGTGCATGTCGTCGAGCGGCTCGAGAATGACGCTGCCAACCCCCAGGAAGACCTCACGGATCATCACGTTGCTCTGAGTGCTGTGCTCAGAGATGGAGATCACTGGGGTGACGATGAAGGACTCGCGAGTCTCGACGTCCGTGTTCGTGTCGGGATCACCTTCGACGCAGCCCAACAGGGCGACGGCCAGGAGGCCGAGCGCCAGGAGAAGCAGGACACGTTTTGCGTGATTGAGTTTGAGTTTGTTCATGGCTACTGGCTCTCTGTACAAGCGTGTTTGACCTCTGAGAGTTCGGGCGTCGCGTTGATGATTTGACTCAAACGCGGCCTCTTCATCTGCAGGAGGTCGGCAGCCTTACTGATATTTCCGTTCGTTTCGTTGAGGGCGCGGCGGATGCAGGCGATTTCGATCTTCTTTTTCATCTCAGCGAGGCCGAGGTCTCCGCTCAAAACCTGGTCGATCACCGAATCTTCGGGAAGCTGGGGCCCACTGTCTGCGAGCCGGAGTCGCGAAACACTGGGAGCAACATCCGGTCGGGGGGTGATGCATTCCTCGAGGATCTGGTCGATCTCGTCGTCGGCCTGTCGGGTCTCGCCGTCGGAGAAGAAGGCATCGAAGTGCGCGAGCTCCTCGAGGCCGATCTCGCTGCCTGCGACGAAGAGCGCGACGGACTGCACGAAGTTCTGCAGCTCTCGGATGTTGCCTGGCCAGGAGTAGCAGAGGAGTCGGCGCATGGCGGCTCGCGACACGCCTTTGGGGGTCTGGTCTCCAGCGACCTCCTGGAGGAAGTGGCGGACCATCATCGGGACGTCTTCGAGGCGCTCTCGCAGAGGCGGCAGCTCGAAGACGATGCCCTTGATTCGGTAGTAGAGGTCGAGCCGGAACTCGCCGGTCTTGACGAGCTGTTCGAGTCGTTTGTTCGTGGCGCAGATGATGCGGACGTTGGTCTTGAGCGTCTGGTTGCCACCGACTCGCTCGAAGGTGCCTTCTTGCAGGACTCGCAAGAGGGCGAGCTGGGTCTTGGGGGAGATGTCGCCGATTTCGTCGAGGAAGAGCGTCCCGCCGTCGGCCATCTCGAAGCGTCCGACCTTGCGGCCCATGGCGCCCGTGAACGCGCCCTTCTCGTGGCCGAAGAGTTCGCTCAGCAGCAGAGTCTCGACGAGTGCGCCGCAGTTGACCTTGACGAAGGGTTTCTCCGAGCGGTTCGAGTTGCAGTGGATGGCGTCGGCGAGCAACTCTTTTCCGGTGCCGGATTCACCGAGGAGGAGGACGGGCGAGCGGCTCTCGGCGATGAGGTCGACGCGGCGGAAGACGTCTCCGAGTTTGCTGCTGCGGCCGACGATGCGCGGATAGCGGCGTTGCCACTGCGAGCGGATCTCGGCGTCGATCTTGGAGCTCGGCCCGAGCCGGTGGACGGGCAAGGTGGGCTGGTGGAACGAGGTGGGCCGACCCTCGGAGAGGGCGACGAGCGAGGAGTAGAGCCAGACGAAGGGCGCGCGCGTCGTGAAGTTGGCCTTGAGCGACTCGGGGACGGCGTCCACGAGCCTGCGGCTGATTTCCTGCGCGCGTTGGATGAGGATTCGTCCGGCCTGGTCGTTCTGCACGGCGAACTCGATCTCGGCCAACTCGTGCAGGGTCTCCCAGAGGAGATGATCTTGCTTCTGGCCAGCGAAGAAACGCGCGGCGGCGCCGAGCTTGGTGCGGGCGCGGTCGTGCTCGCCGAGGGACTGTGCGACCTGGCCCTCGAGGCGCTCGGTCAGAGCCTCGCATTCGTCGCTGCGCAGGGTGTCCCGCTCGAGGTCGATGTAGCGCAGGAAGTCTTCTTCGTTGCCGAGAATGAAGGCGACCCGTGCCAGGTCGATGTAGAGCTCGCGCCGTTTGGCCCAGGCCTTGTCGACGGCGATGGGTTCGGCGCGGGTGAGGCAATCGAGGGCCTTGGGGTAGTCGCGCTCTTCGAGGGCGATGCGCCCGTCGAGTTGAAGCCGCCAGGCGGAGTAGTGGTGGATCTCCTGCTTCTCGAGCACTCGCGCGGCGGCCTCGGTCAGCGCTTTGGCGCGCTCATGCGCGCCGAGCTCCAAGTAGAGCTCCGCGATGTTGAGCGCGGTGGCGACGAACTGGAAGTCGTTGCCGCTCTTCTGGAAGGTGGCCAGCGAGTGCAGGTAGTACTCGAGGGCCTCTTTCCAGCGCAGGGTCTTGTGGTAGAGGACGGCGAGGTTGAGCAGGCAGAAGGCGCGGATCACCAGGTTGGTGATGTAGTGTCCTTCGTTGAGGCACTGCCTGAAGATCGTCTCGGCCGCAGCGTGTTCTTCGAGGTGGAGGGCGACGATGCCGCAGTTGAACCGCGCGCGGACGCGCTCCTCCGGCCAGAAGTGCTCGTCGCACAGCGCGATGGCCTGCTCGAAGGCCGTGCGGGCCTCGACGAACTGGCGATCGGCGATGAGGACTTTGCCGCGGGTGTTGAGGAAATCGACGTTGAGCCTCGAGACCTCGTTGTTGCCGTCGAGTCCGCTGTCGCAGAGGGCGCGAGCGCGGCTGCGATCGCCTTGGCCGTAGCTGGCTTCGGCGAGCAGGGCGTCGAGCTGGCGGCGGTCGGCTCCGTTCTCGGGGACGAGCGCCGAGGCCCGTTCGAGGGCGTTGATGGCCTGTCGATATCGGGCCATCTCGAGCAGCACTCGCGCCGTGCGCAGGTACGCCGGGAAGCGTTCGGCGACGGGCAGGGCGGCTTTGAGCTGGCCGCAGTAGTAGAGCGCCCGACGGTGCGAGTTGAGCGCGAAGTGCAGGTCGACGAGGCGTTCGAGGACACCGAAGCGTCGTGCGTCTTCGGAGAGCCTGGGCAGCGCCGCGGCCAGGAACTCGGCCGCTCGCTGATACGCGAAGGTGATGTGCAGGCGTTCGGCCGCATCCAGCGCGTAGCTGACAGCCTTCTGCGGGTTGCTGCCACGCAGGAAGTGGTGGGCGATCTCCTCGATGTCGACCGTTTGCCCCAGCTCGAGCCGTTCTTCGAGCAGCCGCGCGATGCCGTCGTGGATCGCTGCGCGACGCGTCTCGTTGAGGCTGTTGTAGATCGCGCTTTGGCTTTGCGGTGTCGCGAGAGTGAGGAGGAACTGTCCTCGGTCGATCTTCTGGGCGAGGAGCTTCTCGTCGAGCAGCAACCGGACGTTTTGCGCGAAGGCGACGTTCTCTTTGGAGAGCAGTCTGGCGAGCAGCTCTGGCGCGCACGGCCGATTGTAGGTGGCGAGGACCTCGAGGACCGCGCGAGCTTCTGCCGGCAGACCGAGGAGACGTCGCACGAGCAAATCGTCGAGTCCTTCGGGGAGGTCGTCGACCAGGGCTCGGAGGTTGTCGACGTTGCCGGCCGAGGAGGCCAGGAAGCGCCGGACGACCTCGGGCTCCTGGAGGAAGCTTCGAACGGCCTCCTCGTCGACACCGCTGAGGTCGATGACGTCGCCGTGGCTCACCCCGAGTGGCACGAGTTCATCGGTGGCGGCTCCCTGCGCGGTGAGGATCCACATGGCCTGGCTGGGGCTCGTGTGCTCAGCGAGGGCAAATTGCTGCGTGTCGTCGAGGGTGAAGCGCTCGATGACGAATCTCAGCGCGGCGCGCGTCGTCGAGTCGCCTAAATGCACATCGTGCAGGACGATGACGGAGGTCGAGAGGCGCGTGAGCTCTTGCAGCAGCTGTGCGAGCTTGTGGTAGAGCTGGATGTGGTCGCGGACGTCGGACTCGGTGGGCTGGAAGAGGTAGGACTCTTGCCCCATGGAGGCCGTGAGCCGGGCATACTGCTCGGCCAGCTCGGCGCTGATCAGCCCCAACGTCTCGACGTGACTGTAGATCTGCGCGAGGAGTTGCCGAATCGGCCCGTAGGTGCGCCCGGAGTGAGCCAGACACGCGGCCTCGAACACGGTCTCTCGCTGGGCGATGAGACTTCGTTTGAAGTCCGAGACCAGCTGCTCGGTCCACTGCCCCGTCGGCCCGACAATTGACACCACGCGGCCTTCTCTGGTCTCCCGGAACCTCTTGTGGAGAGCTTCGAGGCGGCTGAGTTCCGCATCGTGCGTCGGGCTCGTTGATTGGCTTTTGAGGTGCACCACCGGCATGAAGGGGGCTCTGCGGGAGATTGGCGAGGAGAGAACCGTCCAGAACGCCGCTCATCATACTGGGCCCCAGTCTGGGGAACAAGGTCCGTTTTCAGAGAGCTCGAACTTCGAGACGATTTCTTTCGGCCTCGTTCGTTCGTGCGCGGTGGTGCTTGGGGTTTTCATTCTCGGGCCGTGTTCGGTCGTTGAAAGTCTCGGTTGCCTCCCCTACACTGGCCGTCTTCACCTGCTCGGAGTTTCGATGCCCACTCGTCCTGCCCTCCCCTGCTCGTCCCCCGCTCACCTCACCCGCATCTGCGCTGGCCTCTCCCTCCTCTTGGCGCTCTCGCTCTCGAGTGGCTGCGACGACTCCGGTGGCTCCACGACCCCAGCGCTCGATACCGTCGAGAACACCGATGGCACCGTAGACGCGACGGTCGATGGCGTCGAAGAGACAGGGCCCATCGACGTTGTCGAAGACCTGCCGCCAGAGCACACCGAGTTGTTCAACGGGACGACCGTCACGTTCGGGCACGTCATTGACGGAGACACACTGGACGTCTTTGTCGGGACGCGGACTCCGGCTCGCTACAACATCCGCTTCAAGGGACTGGCGGCGCCGGAGTGCATCAAGCAGAGCGTGAAGACCGAGAAGTTCGGCACCCGCTACCAATGCACCGCCGACGACGAATACTATGGCCTCGCTTCGCGCTTGGCGCTGGTGGGCATGGTCGAGGGCAAGACGGGGATCTTGACCTGTGACGACGTGGCCGTTGGAGCCCGGTGTCCGACGGACGTCTACGACCGCACCCTCGCCTACATCGAAGTGGACGGCAAGGACATCGCCACGGAGATGGCCTACGTCGGCGCCGCCATGTCCTACACGTCCTTCAGCTCTTCGAAGCGCGCTCAGATCTGCGAGGCCGAGTACAGCGCGATCGGCGCCAAGCGGGGCATGTGGGCGGCGGGCACGGTGAGTGCGGTGTTGAACATGATGAGTCAGCAGACCCAGAATTGGTACAACAGTAATCACGACACGCGCTGCGATGCCGCTCTGGGAATCTAGACCATGGCACGAGAGTTTCGGGCCCTCTGAGGTCGGCGTCGAGCCGTTGGATTTGTGAAGCGTTGACAGCGGATTTCGAACGGGCTACACGGGTTGAAGCTTTTTTTTCAGCGCCACGCGGGATCTGTTTCGAGGTCGGCGAGGCACTCGTCTACTGGGAACTGGCACTCAAACGCGCCGATTGACACGGGAGTCAGTCATCGAGAAGCACGGAAAAATATACGAGCCGGGGACCGTGCTCTTCCGCGAGGGGGAGGTCGGCAAGCGCATCTACGTCATCAACGAGGGTCGCATCAAGCTGACCAAGCACGTGCACAACGGTGAAGCTCTCATCGAAGTGCTCGGGCCTGGTGAGTTCTGTGGTGAGCTCGCCCTCGTGACCGAGGCGCCTCATCCCGTTACCGCTATCGTTCTCGAACCGGCAAAACTGCTCATTGTTGACGCGAAGCAGTTCGAATCGATGGTCCGCGCCAACGCCGAAATCGCTTTGCGGATGATGAGGAAACTTGCGGGTCGGCTGACCGAAGCACACTTCAGAATCGTGAACTTCCATCTGAGGAGGCCTCTCGCCAGAGTGCTCCATCAACTCAAATGGGAAACGAAAGTGGCCGAGGAAGACCTGCCTCCCCTCATCCCTGACGACCTCGCCGAGGTTCTCGGAATGCAGGTCGGCGAAGTCGAAAAGCACATCGAGACGATCGTGAAGGAGGGGCTAATCACCCTCACTGACGACGGTCGGTTCCAGATCACGAACTCGAGAGGGTTCGAGAGTTACCTGAGCTATCTAGAGCTCAAGGACCGATACGAGTATCTGGACTGAGCGCTCTCACGATTCCTCGTCGGTTTCCGCACCGCGTGAACGCTGGAATGGGTCCCTATGAGTTCGCCCGCCGAGATGGAGGCGTTCCTCGGACGCCTCTATCGCCAGAACGAGTTTGCCATCAAGCTCGGCCTCGAGGCCATAACCTCCGCTCTGAAGCTCTTGGCGCGCCCCGACCGAGGTCGCGCGCGGCTTCTCGTGGCTGGCACCAACGGCAAGGGGACCGTCACCGCGTTCCTTTCGTCAATTGCTCACACAGCCGGCCTGCGCACAGGGACCTTCAGCTCGCCGCACCTCTGTCACTTTCGCGAGCGCATTCGGGTCGACGGGCGTTGGGTCGATGACGACGAGCTGTTGCGTGTCGGCACCGCCGCGTTGGACCGATTCGGCGGTCGCGCCGGGCGCGACGACGCCCCAGCGGCCCTCACTCTGACCTTCTTCGAGCTCGCCACCTTGATGGCCGTGGTCGTCTTCGATTCGGCGCAGACCCAGCTCGATGTCTTCGAAGTGGGCCTCGGCGGGCGGCTCGACGCGACCAACGCGCTCTCCGCCGAGCTCTGCGTCATCACGCCCATCTCGCGGGACCACACACAGTGGCTCGGCGAGACCGATGATGAGATCGCCTTCGAGAAAGCGGGCATCATCCGCGAGGGCACCCCCGTCGTCGTCCATTCGAGCCGCGGCCTGGAGGTGATTCGCCGCGTCGCTCACGACCGCAAGGCGCCCTGTGTGGTCCTCGGCGAGGATTTTGAAATCACCGGAAACCGCTTTCGAGGGCTGGGGCGAGACCTGCTTCTCCCAGGGCTCGAGGGGCAACCCACGCACCACGCCTGCAATGTCGCGACCGCAGTCGCCGCAGGCCTGGTGGCGATGGAGCACGGAGTCATCCCAACGCTCGATGACTGGGCGCTGACCCGCGCACTTGCTCGCTGCACGTGGCCTGGACGCTGGTGGCGCCTGCCTGCGCAAACGACGCGCGCCATTCCTGAGTCGGTCGAAGTGCTCCTCGACGCCGCCCACAATCCGGCGGGCGCCCGCGCCGTCGTCGACGCCCTGCGGGCCAGTGGCCAGGCCTCTCAGCCGCTCGCCCTGGTGATCAACGCGGCGAAAGACAAGGACGTGCGCGGCATCACCGAGGCGCTCGACGAGCTTCACTTCGAACGCATCTTCGTCGCGCCCGTGAGCTCTTCTCGCATCCATGACCCGCAAGAATTCGTCGCACACTCGGTGTGGACTCCAGACCGCGTGGAGACCTCGGCCGAGCTCCTCTCGGCGTTCGATGGCGCCCTTGATGCGGTGAGTCGGGGGGGTATGGTGTTGGTGATGGGTTCGATTTATTTATTGGGCGAGTTGATCGTCGCGCTAGGCTGTGACGACGCGCTGCAATCCATCTTCAGCGGGGGCGACGTTGACGAAGTATGATGACGACAGCTCTCTCCCGCCTGGAGAGTTCGAGCCCAGCGACCTGCAGGCCGCCAAGCGCGAGCTGATCAAGCTCGGACTCGACCAGGGCTACCTCACACAGGCTGTCATCGAGTCGTACCTCCCTATCGCGCACATGTCTGACAGTGAGATTGAGATGATCTATTTCACGTTCGAGACGATGGGCATCGCCGTCGAGGGTGTGGATCATGAAAACTGAATCGAAAGCAGCGTTGTGCCGGCTCGTCGGGGTGCTCCTCTTGACGGATGGGCATCTGACCGACCGTGAGCACAGCTTTTTCTACGCGCTGATGGATCGTCTGGGACTCGACGACGACGATCGCGCCTCGGTCACTCACGGAATCCGCATCGACGCGGACGTCTCCAGTGACGTCGCCATCGTGAAGGCCGCGGGGGACGGCGAGGCGTTGTTGGAAGCGATGGTCGACGCGAGCGTGCTCGACGGAGAGGTATCGGCGGCGTCGACCGACCTGATTGAGCGCGCCAAAGCGCTCCTGGCGTCCTGATCGCGCCGGCTTTGACTCATCCTTCAAGTTGCTCTATTCCTAGCACCCGAGCGTGACGCTTTCCAAGTGTGGTCCTGCGTTGGAGCGCCCATCGACAAGAGCGGGACGGGCCATTGTCTGCGGCGTCGGAATACAAGAGGAGCATCGATGGCGGCAAAAGCCGATAAGCGCAAACAGAGTGTCTATTTTCCAGTAGAGATGCTGGACGAGATCCAACAGGAAGCGTTGCGGCAAGACCGCACGGTTTCTTGGATTGTTCAACGCGCATGGAAAATCGCCCGTGACTCCATCATGGATTACCCCTCCATCAACGATCCGGGTGGCAACCTCGATAACGAACCCTAGGCCGTTAGCGGCTCGTAAGTCACAGCCGACTTGAAACCCACTGCCGCTCCTGAAAAATCGAGCCGACGTCTTCCCGCACGGGTCCATATCTTGGGGATCGGTGGCGTTGGAATGAGCGGTGTCGCGCTGCTCCTGCGCTCCCATGCGGTCGCGGTGAGCGGGAGTGACCTGAGAGAGAGTCCCCTTTTGAGAAAAGTGCGCTCGGTGGGCTGCGCGGTCTCGTTGCAGCCAGACCCAGAGAGCGTCAGCCTGGCTTCTTGGTTGATCGTGCCCGACGCCGTCCCGGACGGCCACCCCGAAGTGGCGCAGGCGGCCGCGGCCGGGCTCCTCGTGCTCTCTCGGGAGGAAGCGCTGAAGCGAATCCTCTCGGGGACCGAGAAACGTGGGGTGTGTGGTGTGCTGAACCGAGGCGGCGCTTTGCACGGCATCGTCGAAGCCCTGCAGGACCCAGACGTCGGCTGCTTCAGCGGCGCCATTCCCCGCAACGGACAGCCACACGCCCGGCTCGGTGTGCCGATGTTCGTCGAGCTCGACGAGCGCTTCGTCGAGGACCTCTCGGAATACAGCTCTCTGCTCGTTGCGGACTGCCCTCCGGACTCACTGGGCTACGCCTCACAGGCCGACCCAATCGCACACCTGCGGGCGCTGGCGAAGCGGTCCGGCACGCTGCTGATCTACCCAGAGAAGGACGCTGCCCATTGCCTCCGCTTCGCCTCGAGTCGCGGATCGGGGCGCTTTCGGCTGCGTTACGACGGGGTTCGACGCGTGGTTAGGGCTGAGAGCTCAGAGGGGGTGCAGGAGGTCGACCTTGGGGCGTCTCTGGACCTTTTTCACCTGCGTAACGTCGCGGCCGTGGGAGCCTACCTGCATCTTGCCGAGGGCTGGAGTGGCGCTCGGCTCATTGAGGGGATGCTGCGCGCCTCACACGCCCGCATCGTCGGCCAGTTCGAGGTGCGCGCCCACGGCGAGCGCCGCTTCATCCACGACGTCCGCACCCATCCCATCGGTGTGCGGGCCATCGTCGACGCCGCCGAAACGCCCAAACAAGGTTTGCAGGTCGTACTCAGGCCCTACCCTTTCACCTTCAACGCTTACGGCGACGCCCATTGGTGCGAGGCGTTCAAGGGTGTAGGAAGGGTGCAGTTGCTCCCGGCGTACCCTGGAGGCAGAGGGGACGAAGGGGAGCGATTGGCAAAGCTCCTGTCTGGTATAGGGGTTCAGGTGCTGCAGACGGACGAGTATTGCAGCGACCCAGAGTTCGCGACCACGCTCTTCATCGGTGGCGAGGACCTGGCGGCGCTCGCCGATGCGGCCGCGGCGGTGCCGCGCGACCGCTAACGACACAGACGCTTCGACAGGGAGGTTGGACGTGGAACGTAACACAGAGGGACTTCGTGACCCCCTACTCGGGCACGAGCGAATCGCGGTACTTGGGCTCGGGAGCAGCGGTCTAGCGGCCGCAGAGCTCCTGTCATTGTTCGGCAAGACCGTCATTGCCAGCGACACCCGCGCCGACTTGGACGTCGAGGCGCAGCGGCAGAAGTGGGCGCCGTCCTCACAGCTCGTGCTGGGTCGGAATACGCTCGATGGAGTGACCGTCGCGGTGGTGAGCCCTGGGATTGTGCCAGACTCCCCGATCTTCGCGGAGGCCAAGGAGCGCGGGATCGAGGTCATATCGGAGCTCGAGCTGGCGGCGCGAGCGACCACGCTCCCAATCATCGCCGTAACCGGAACCGATGGGAAGACGACGACGACGACGCTAATCGGCCACTTTCTGACCGCATCGGGACTGAACCCGCACATGGGAGGGAACATCGGCACGCCGCTGTGCCAGGTGGTGCTCGAGCGGCGGAGTGGCTGGCTGGTGGTGGAGGTGAGCGCGTTTCAGCTGCTTCACTCTCCGAAGTTCGCGCCGCAGGTCACGGTGGCCACCAACATCGCCCAAGACCACATGGACTACTTCAGTGGGGATTGGGCGTCGTACGTGGAGGCAAAGAGGCGACCGCTGCGCCAGATGCGAGAAGGGGTCGCGGTCTTGAACCTGGAGGATTTGGAGATCGCGTCTTGGTCCGAGGGCTTTGGTGGCGAGGTGACCTGGTATGGCAAGGGGGCCGACTCCCAGTCGACCTCGGGCAGCTGGGACGAGAATGGTGACGTGGTCTTGCGCTGGGGTACAACGACCAAGCGGCTCGAGGCCTCGAGCATCTCATTGCTGGGTTACCACAACCGCCTCAACATCATGGCCGCGGGCCTAGGGGCGCTGGCTTGTGGGGCGGCTCCAGGGGCCCTCGAGAGTGTTCGGGATTACCAGGCGCCAGCGCATCGGCTCCAAGTCGTAGGGACCTTCGAGGGCGTCGAGTACATCGACGACTCGAAGGCGACCAACCCGCACGCCGCTCAGGCCGCCCTGCAAACGCTCTCGGCCCCGCTGATCCTCATCGCTGGCGGTGTCGACAAGGGCTTGTCTCTGGAGGCCTGGATCGACGACATGAAAGGGCATGTGAGCGCCTTGGTGCTGATCGGCGCGCTGAGCGAGAGGCTGGCGCGGGAAGCCCGCGCCAGGGCACTCACGGCGCCCATCCATTTCGCGGGCTCGATGGAGGACGCCGTGCGCTTGTCGCAGGAGTTGGCGCTCTCGGGAGAGACGCGCTGTGTGCTGCTCTCACCGGGGTGCTCGAGCTTCGACATGTTCGCCAGCTACTCAGCCCGCGGCGACGAGTTCCAGCGCGCCGTGCGGGCGCTCTAACAGCGGCGGAACCGTGGCCACCCCTACGAGTCGTCGTCGGGGCCACGAATGAAGGCTCTGGGGTGGGCGCTGTCGTAGACCTTCATCAGCCGGTCGAGGCTGGTGTGGGTGTAGCGCTGCGTCGTCGCCAGTCGTTCGTGTCCGAGCATTTTCTGAATGGCCCGCAGGTCTGCGCCGGCGTCCAGCATGTGGGTGGCGAACGAGTGCCTCAGGCCGTGGGGGCTGACCTCTGGGTCGAGTCCGAGCTTGAGCTGGGCCTCATCAAGGAACCTGCGGATCGAGCGAGTGGTCAGGCGGCTGCCGCGCTGGTTGAGGAAGATCGCGTCGGCGTCCTGGACGCCGTGCTTGTCGACGAGCAACGGCCGTGTCTCGATCAGGTAGGTCCCAACCACATCGACGGCCCTCGAGCCCAAGGGAACGTCGCGCTCCTTGCTGCCTTTGCCGAGGACTCGCAGCCACCCCTCGACGAGATCGAGATCTTGCAGGTCGGCGCCGACGAGCTCCGAGACGCGCAGGCCGCAGCTGTAGATCAGCTCGAAGATCGCTTGGTCTCTGCGTCCCGCGGGGCCGTCTTTGAGGTGTCCATCGAGCAGTCGGAAGATGTCATCGATGGCGAAAAAGGGGCGGTTCAGCTCGGGCAACTTCGGCCGACTCAGGAGTTCAGCAGGAGAGCGCTCGAGGATCTCGCGCTTGACCAAGAACTGCAGAAACGAGCGCAAGCAGGAGACGCGCCGCGCCATGGTCGAGCGGGCCATGCCTTTGTGCTGACTTCCCAACCAGTGTCGGAGATGGAGGTGGGTGAGCGCTTGCGGCTCGAGCTCGTTGAGTCGGTGTTCGGTCAGGAAGCTCGCGAAGTTCTGCAGGTCGGACCGGTAGGCCTCGATGGTGTTGGGGGAGGCGCCGCGCTCGACGTGCAGAAACGTGAGAAAATCGTTGACGTAGCGAAGGACGCCCTGGGTGGCCTCGCCCTCACTCATCTCTGGAGATGCCTTTGAGTGTGTTGCCAAGGTCGGTGGGGAAGCTCGAGCGATTCGCGGTTCCTGGATGGGCATTGGCCCAATCGAGGAAGGCCTGACGTGCGCGTTGGCGTTCTCTGCGGTGCGCATCGGGATGGAAGTTGAGCATCATGCCAGGAAAATCGTTGAGCTCTTCGGCGACGGCGACGCGAATCTGGCGCTCCTTGGCGACCATGGCCTCGGCGATGAGCGCCAAGCGATCGTTGGTGTTGACGACGCTGAGCCACTTCTCCCATTTCTTCGTGTTGGTTCCGAGATCGGTGAGGGTCGTGGCCATCAAGGCGTTGTGGGTCGCCTCGACGACTCTCTTGTTCTTGTTCTCGAGGTGCGGCACGAGCACGGAGGCGACTTCGATGTTGCGCAGCTCACCGAGGGCTTTGACGATGATCTCGATGGAGCGATCGTCGGCGTCCATGGACGAAGCGGCGAGTTGCTTGATGATGTTGCCGTACTGTTCGTGTTGAGCGTGGGAGCGCAGCAGGCGAACGCCGAGGGCGCCGATCTGGCGGTCCTTGTCGAGCAAGATGTCGTAGAGGTGGTCGAGGAGCTTTCCAGAGCGCAGCTCCGACAACGTGAGGACGGCGTAGAAGCGTTCATCGGCAAAGGAGGAGCGCAGCACCTCGAGGAGCGGGGGAATGGCGAGCTCTCCCTGGTGCACGAGGCAGGAGAGTACTCGGCTGTGCTTCTGGGGCGGCGGGACTTCTCGGACGTAGTGGAAGCGGTCGAGCCGGAGGCGGCCAGGGAATCGTTCCATCAGGGCGCGCACGGCTTTGCTGGAACGGGTAGATAGGATTTGGACGGCCCGGGCTGCGACGGCCTCGTCTCTGCTATCGAGCTGAGCTGCCCATTTCGAGTAATCCATGTCGTCGTCGAGGGGGGCGACCTCCTCAATGACTTCGGGGAGGGACTCTTCGGCCTCGTCTATGGCCTCGAGGACATCGATCTCGTCGAGGTCTTCATCGGCGTCGTCGTCCTGAGCGTCTTCGCTCACGATGGGGATGACGTTGAGGGTAATGGGGCGGGCGGTCTTGGCGGCGAAGGATGATTTCGGGATGATCTCGAGGCCGACCGTGGTGTTAATCGTGTCTTTCGCTCTTGAGAAACCCGTGTTCGCCGTTCGGCTCTCGAGGTGAAGGGGCTCGAGCTCGATGGGCATTCGCAGGTCGGGTTCTTCCTCGGGAATCATAGAGGAGAGTGCCGTCTCGAAATCATCGAACTCGTCGTCGTCGTCGTCGTCGTCGAGGTCGAACGATTTGACTTCGGGGTCGCTGGGCTCGGTCTGAGCAGGGACGGCCTCGGGCTCGAGTTCGAAGAGCTCCGGCTCGGAATGCTCGGGGTTGGAAACGGACTCGAACTCGGCGAGCAGCGTCTCGAACTCTTGGTCTCTCGCCGCTTGTGATCTTGGCTCAACCACGAGAGCGGGCTCGGCTTCCACCTCGACCGGCTCGGGCTCGGCCTCCACCTCGACCGGCTCGGGCTCGGCTTCCACCTCGGCGGGTTCGGGCTCGGCTTCCACCTCGGCGGGTTCGGGCTCGGCTTCCACCTCGGCGGGTTCGGG
>PFUG01000439.1 GCA_002789955.1 Deltaproteobacteria bacterium CG_4_9_14_3_um_filter_63_12
GCTCCTGGGTCCCGGGCCGTCAGGGTGCGGGAGTCTCCTGTGCGCAGGCGGGCGTCGAAGGCGCCATAGTCGATCACCTCGAAGAGCTCTTCTCCTTCGCGCTCCGACAGTCCGGCGAAAAAGCGGTCCAGCGTGTCCCTCGCCTCGTCGGGGCTCTGGGCTCTGTAGACCGCGTTGCGGACCTCGTCCGTGCGTGCGACCCCGCGGGTGAAGTAGCCTGCGACTTGCTTGATGCGACCCAGCGCCGCGCGATCGTGGAGCTCTTTGCTGTCGATGGCGTCAACCACACGAAACAGCGCCTCTCGACGCTGCGCCACGGTAGGGGCGAACACGGGGTCGCCATTCATGGCGTCGGCGATTTGGCGCAGCAGCCAAGGGTTGCGCATCAACCCGCGTCCGACCATGACTCCGGCTGCGTGGGAGAGCGACAACGCCGTCCTCGCGTCGCCGACGTTCAAGATGTCGCCGTTGACCAGCACGGGGACGTCGACGGCCTCGACGACGGGGCGCACGGCGGCCCAGTCGGCGACGCCTCCGTAGACCATCTCGCGCGTCCGCCCATGCACCGCGATCTGCTGCGCCCCTTCGCCAGCGACGATGCGTGCGACCTCGACGGCGTTCTGGCAATCGCTCGCCCAGCCCAGTCGCATCTTGACCGTCACGGGAATGGTGACCCGCTCGACGATGGTCCGCACGATGGCGCGAACCAACTTGGGCTCTCTCATCAGCGCCGCCCCGGCGGGTTTCCCGCTGGTCACGGACTTGGAAGGGCAGCCCATGTTGAGGTCAATGATGTCGGCGCCGAGAGCCTGTACGTGCTCGGCGGCCCGCGCCATCTGTTCGGGATCTCGCCCGAAGATCTGCACCGCGACGGGGTGCTCGCGAGTCCCTAGGTCCAGGGCGCTGTGGGCGCGGCGAGTGGTCTTCTCTTTGACCTGAGCGGCGCTCACGAACTCTGTGACCGTCAGCCCGCAGCCGCCCATGGAGCGGATGATCTCGCGGAACGGGCGATCGGTGATGCCCTCCATCGGGGCCTGAACCGTGGCCGGGTTGACGCGAATGGAACCGATTTGATAGCAGAAAGAGGTCATCGAGCGGTGAGTCTTTGGCGTTGTTCGAGAAGGCTGGACGAAAGCCGCCCAGCGAGTCAGCAAATGAAAAAGCCCCGGAGTTCTCCGGGGCTCTTCGATGCGAGAAGGGGGAGTCGAACCCCCACTCCCTTGCGGGAACTAGGCCCTCAACCTAGCGCGTCTACCAATTCCGCCATTCTCGCTCATCGCCTTTCATGGTGGGCTTCGAAGGTCTTCGAAGTCGCGCGTTTCTCCCGAAACGAGACGCGCTTGTAGCAATTTCTACGAACGTCGTCAACCAGGAGAATCACTGTCGAACGCGATTTCTTGTGCGTGCTTTTGCGTCCTCTGGTGCCTCTCTACCAACGTCGGAGCTCACGGACCGTGACGTGCAGACCGGCGTCGAAGGTTAGGCCGCTGCGGCGGCGCGTTCCGTCGTTATCGACGTAGTCGAAGACCAGCTCGTCGTGGCTCCATCGCGGCGCTTCGGACGCACTGTTCCAAGGTCCCCTGGGCTCGCGCGCCACTCCCTGGTGAAGGAGCACGAAGCCACAGGCCCACTTGATTGGCTCTCGGTTGGGTGTGAGCTCGAGGAACCGGCGAAACCCGGCCTCCCCGAACAGAACCTCCTGGTCGACGATAATGACCACCAGCAGGAGCGCCATGTCTGCGGACGACAGCTTGTAGGCTGGGAAGCCTGCTCTGCTGCCGATCAGCTCGACGCCCACCTCGTCGAGTCCCCAGCGTTGCTGGGCGAACTTCCGCGCCGTTTCCTGGCCGTCCTGTGAACGGTGAAAGGCGCTGAGAGCGTTGTCCAGCCGAGCGAAGCGCTCTGCGATCGAGACCGCGGTCGCGAGCTCCTCTGGAGTGCTCCGCGGAGCGGCGGGTTTCGGGCTGTCTGCGAGCTCGACCGGGCGGGACGCGGCCTCGAGGGCGGCGGGCCTGGGGTCGCGAGTCTTCGGCGCGGGATCACAACCCGCGAGCAACAAGACGCACAGCAGACCGAATATTGGTCGTGTGCAACCGAGAAAACGCGACCCAAAAAATGACCTAATCAAAGGGCGGCACCCAAGTGACGTAGCTGACGGCGACCGTGGAGGTGTCACCAAGGCTCTGACCGAAAAGAAGAATCGCGTTGTGGTCAGCGTCATAATCCCAACCATCGAGCCGACTGCGCTCCAGAACCCGAGAATCGACGGCCACGCGGATCGAGCTCGATACTGGAACTCGTGAGAGCGGAGAGCTGACCATCGTGCCGAGCACGATGCTGAGGCACTCATCAATGGTTTCGTCATAACGCTCGGCGCAGATACTGCCAAAGATCCCTCCGGTTCCGCGGGTCACATCGACATAACCCTGGCCGGCCTGTGCGCCTTCCGTGTCAGTGATATTGCCACCGAGGGGACCGCACATTCCGCCGCTGCCGCTCCCCAAGTCCCCGACGAGGGCGCAGCCGGTCGCGCCAAAGGTCTCGTAGGAGCGGGTGAACTCCTGCAAAATCGGGGCGCGTCGAGCGTCGGTCGGGTCGATCGGAGCGAACGATTCATCGAGCTTGAGTGCAGCGTCCTCCTCGTCCGAGACCCAAATTACCAAGTGTTTTGCGGCCGGATCGGATTGCCTTGCCTCGCCGCATCCTCCCTTGGCGCTGCTGGCCAGAACGGCCGCGCCGCTCAGGAGGCCGCTCTCGGTGTTGCTTCCGCAGGTGTTGCCGCCCGCTGGCTCCGAGATCCCCACGATTGCCGGGTCGCAGCCCACGTCGTTGGCGATCCAGTCTTGGAGCTTCTGCACGGCGTCCGCCTGCTCGCCTGAGACGAATCCGTCCCCACGCAGCCCGCTGCAGGAGTCCATCAGCGAGTCGTGGGCGAGGAGGCTGGGCTCACTGGCGAGCAAGTAGGCTTCTGTGGTGGTCACCGCCGCGCGCCACTGCACCGCAGCTGCGGAGAGCCGTGCGACGAACGGACCCATTGCCACGGCGAGGGCCTCCTGCTCTGCGTGCATCGACGCTGAGTTGTCGACGACCCAGAGAACCTCGAGGAGGGGACGAGCGGTGACCGGGTCGAGCTCCTCGCAGAGGGTGCCCGCGGTCAAGAACGCAGCCGGGGCGACCGCGGTGGCGTTGGCGAGGTCGTCGAGCAGGAATTGGGTCTCTGGGTGTTCCTCGAGAGTCTGAGCGCACAAGACTGCGATCAGCGCCACACTCTTGCCGTCCTCGCGGCGCAGCAAGAGGTCGGAGACCATGAGCTCAGGACAGGGAGGCGCTTCAACGACGTCCTCGAGCTCCAGTCCGGTGAGCGCCATCAGGAGGTGGTCGCGCAGTTGGTCGGCGCTAATGCCTTCGGCGTCGGGGTTGGCGCTTCCGGCCCCAAAAGTGTAGCGGAACGAGGAGCGGATCGCGGGGCGTGGCGACAGTGGCTGGCTGCCCTCCTGCAGCGACCAGCTGAAGAATTCGTGACTGGACAAGGTCTGCGTGTTGAAGCCGCTGCTCGAGTAGGATTGCAGGCGAGCTTCCCAGACCGCCGTCAGGTCGGGGTTGTCTCCGTCCGTGAGCGCGAGGAACCCAAAAACCCCAAGCTCCCAGTCGCTGAACGCCGAGGCGTTGAAGTCGCCGTAGCTCTGGACCGTAAAGCCCTGGGGCAGCGCGAGGTTGGTTTCCGCCACCAGCTTCCGGCTGACCAAGTCCAACAAGCCAGGGAGACAGACCAAGGCGCTCGACTCTTGCGCGTCGAGGACACCGTCTCCATCGGTGTCGAGCAAGCGAGGATCAGACTCGCCGAAATCCACCTTGCCGTTGCGGTTGATGTCCTCGTCGCCATCCTCGAGGCCGTCGCCGTCGGTGTCTGCCTTGATAGGATCAGTCTCTCCGACATCGACGACACAGTCGCGATCGACATCCTCGAGCCCATTGAGGAGCCCATCAGCGTCCGAATCCCCGGAGGCGTCGTCGGACGGGCAGCTGGTCTCGATGTAGACCGTATCGCCCATCTCGACCACATCGTAGCCGGAAGTGACGTCGTCATTGGGGGTGGTAGACTTTGCGTCGTCGCCACACGAGACGAGAGTACAGGACGCCAGGACCAAGGCGAGCGCCACGAAAGTTGGGGTCGACCCACCGCAATCACGACGCATGCGTGGTTCGACCGTGGCGCGTCTAGGCGGTCTTTCGTCACTCAAGTGAATCCCTCGTGGTCGACCGCAGAGCGGGATCACTCAGCAAAAAACAACGGTCCACCTCAACGGCCTGCAACGTCACGACGGGCCTCTCGGACCGACCCCTTGCGCCGCGCGAGGCGGCACAAGGGATGGGGGTTTGGGTCGCTGGAGCACTGGGGTCGCCCGTTCGTCGACAGCTCGGCGATTGGCTTGCCGAGCGGGCGACCGATTTTCGCTCCGCAGCGCATCGAAACGTCGCGAAAATCGGTCGTGGGCAAGTGAGCCAAGAGAATCCAAACGACGGTTCGACTAACCGTCTTGCCGCACCCACATGAGGTAGGCGACGGAGATCCGCGACTCCAACGTGATGTTGACACCGAAGAACACGATGGAGTTCGTGGTCACATCGTAGTTCCAGCCGGAGGTGTGGCTTCTGGGGATCACGTGGCCGTCGACGGCGACGCGGATGGAGGAGCTGATGGGGTAGCCCACCAGCTGGTATTCAGAGGCCATGGCGATGGCGACCCGGATGATCGCGTCGATGGTGTCCTGCAGGTCGTCGTTGCAGATGATCCCGACCGCGCCTTCAGTGGCGTTGGCGACTTCGACGTAGCTCTGTCCGTATTGGGCGCCGACGATGGCCGAGCCCGTAGCGGGGAGTCCTTGGCAGACGCCACCGAACTCATTGCCGACGTCGCCGACGATGGCGAAGCCGATGGCGCTGAGGGCTTTGTAGCGGCTGATGTAGCCGCCAATGATTCCAGGCCAGCGGGGATCGGAGCTGCCGATGGAGTCGATCTTGTTGTCGAGCTTGACCGCCTGAACCTCTTCGTCGCTGACCCAGATTACGATGCGTTTGGAGTCGGCGCGAAGCTTGTGGGACGCGCGAGTCTCGATGAGGGTCCGCTCGAGGACCACCGCGCCGCTCTCCAGGCCTTCTTCCCAGCCGAACCCACAGACATTGCTGTCTTCAGGGGCGATCGGGGTGCCGTTCGAGTCGGTCTTCAAGCAGCCCTGGTCAAAGGTGACGTACTGGGTGAAGAGCGCAGTGGCGTCGACGTCGGTCGGGGTGAGGAACCCCACGCCTCGCAAACCCGTGGCTTGGTCGAGGAGCTCGTCGTGATCGAGCGGAGTGCCGAGCGGGAGGCCACCAGCGATGCCGTAGGATTCTGTGGTCGTCACGCCCAGTCGCCAATCCACCTCGGAGGCCGCCAGGGTCTGCATGAACTTTTGCGCGGTCACGGCGACGTTGTTCTGCTCATCGGCCATGGAGCCGGAGTTGTCGATGACCCAGAGGAAGTCTACCTTTCCGGCTTCGGACTGGGGAATCATGTCCTCGCACTTGAAGTCGACTGGATTGTAATTTCCGGGGGCGACGATGGTGCCGCTGAGGAGGTCTTCGTACGCGAACTGCAGTGCCTCATTGGCGTCGAAGTTGGTCGCACAGGTGAGGATACCGGACGTGATGAGCGAGTTGTCGCCGCGCAGCTGAGCGATCCAGTAGACCCGGATGCGGTCGCACGCGGCGGCGCTCTCGCCAGTGGTCACCGCCTGACCAGAGATGGCCGAGACGATCTGGTCGCGCAGAGTCGCCGGATCCTTCGTGGCCGATGAGGCATTGGGGCTGCCTGCGCCGTAGGAGAAGACGATTTGAGCGCGCACACCCGTGACCCGGAGGTCTTGTGGGATGAACTGGAGCTTGTCCCAGAGCGGCGGATCCTCTGGCGTTTTGAACAGCTTGCTGAAGGTGACGGTCGGGAGGTTGCCGGCTTGGGCGACCTTGACCAGGCTCTGGCTGTTCTCCTGCTCGGCGTTGCTGCTCGTCGCGTCGGTCTTGACGATGAAGCCAAACGAGCCGTCTGCGTTGTTGGTGAACGTCGCGGCAGCAGCGGCTTGGTGCTGATTGATCGTGTAGCCCTTGGGCATCGCCATGTTGGACCCAGAGAACTGCGCGGGCGTCGCCACGATGGCGTCGAGGAGGTCTCCCGTGCAGATCAGCGCACCGGGCTCTTGCCCGTCTGGAACGCCGTTGCCATTAGAGTCGGAGTTGTTCGGGTCGAACTCTCCCTTCTCCGGTTCATAGATGCCGTTGCCGTTGATGTCCTCGTCGCCGTCTTTGATGCGGTCGTCGTCAGTGTCTTCGTCGGCGGGATCGGTCTCGCCGAGCAAGGGCTCGAAGACGCAGTTGGCGTTGCGGTCCTCGATGCCGTTGATCAGCCCGTCCCCATCGGCGTCGCCGCCGGGATCGTCGACGCCTGGGCAGCCAGTGATGACGTCTTGGTCACCAGTGAAGTCGCCTGTAACGTCCGGGTTCGTCGTCGTCGTGTCTGTGGCGTCTCCGTTGGTTTGTCTTGGATTGCCCGAGTCGGCGCCGCAGCCTGCGAGCGCCGTCATCATCAGTGCCGCCAGAAAAATCTGGAATCGTCTCAAGGTTCTACCCTCCACGCTTCGGTCGTCGTTCAGTTCGAGATTTCGGGGTCGAAGGTCACACGGTTAATCGCCGAGTCCTGATGAAGCGTACTCACTGTCGGCGATTGGTCATAGTCGATCATAGTCGAGCACAATCGAACAAGGGTGCGACGTGGACTCAAGAGCCACGGGCATTCGATATTAGTAACAGAGCGTCGACACACGTTCAACAGACAGACTTCAGGTCCGCGGAAATGCTGTGCAGGGCGAAGCCTCTCAGCGACGTTGCAGGAGGAACTCGAGTTCGAGGGTTTGTGCCGCCTCGCCCAACGTCTGCGTGAGGCTGAAGGTGCCCTCGGAGCGTCTCAGGGTACCATTCTCGAGGTCGAGCTCGGCGCGTACGGTTCCCTCGCCCCTGCCGCTCAAGTCCTCGCCGTCGGCTTCGCCGCCGATCTCGAGGTGAGTGCGCTGGACAATCGTCGCCGACTGCGCCCCGAGCGCCTCCAGAGTGACACTCTCTTTGGCGAGGGAGTCGAGACCCGACGAACCCTCCCAAGTTCGCTCGCGCGTCCAGTTGGCGTCCTTCCCGACGGACTGGTTCGGGAGCGGAACGTAGGCCTGTCGGTAGGTGTCGAGCAGCAAGGACATCATTCGCCTGACCTGCGGGTTCATAGCGCCGATGGCCTCATCCTGTTGTATGCCGAGCGTCGGATGGACAGTCACGGACAGTTTCAGACCGGCAAGGAGCGAATTCACAGCAGGCAGCGCGACGTCGTCACCGTCGGAGACGACGGATAAGGAGAAGTCCGAGAAGGAGACATAGACCGAGTCCTCCTCTTTCGTGGGCTCCTGAATCACGGTGACGCTGAGGGTCGTCGTCACCTCGGTCTCGAGGCCTTTGGCTTCGAGCCGCATGGTCTGCGAGAGGCTGAGCCCGAAGGTCGGCAGCGTCTCGCCCAGATGGTACTCGAGGGTCACCTTCTGCTCGTCACCGGGGTTCACCAGGACGATCTCCGAGTCAGACCCCTGCTCGCTGGGCCAAGGACTCGAGGCGTTCGCCTGGACGGGGAATGCCCTCTTGTCGTCCACGGGCTTGGAAAATGGCGACATAGTCACCAACATCACGACAGCGGTCACAGCCATGGCGAGCAGGAGCAAGGCGGCGCCGCGTTGAGGCTCAGCAGGGCTCGGTGTGGTTTTCATTCTCAAACGTTCTTCTCTGTAGGCCAGGAGCCCCAACGACCGGCGAGCCCAAGCGGTCACGCTACCCATGACCCCGTAAAGAAAAGGAGCGACGGGGCGCTCCTTTTCTTTGAGGCTAAAGCAAAATCAGATCTTGAACGGGAAGGTGACGTTCTGGTCGTCACCTCCGAAGGCTTTGAAGCGCATCCCGTTGACGACCTTCACGACGCAGGCTCCAACCTTCGTTCCTTCGAACTCGGAGCTGGCGATCTTCGCACCAGAGACGCGCCCCGTTCCCTTGATGACGAAGGCGACCTTGAGCGTCCCGGTCTTGTCCGCGTTGCGGCTGCAGGTCCCGATCTTGCCGAAGTTCGATTTGATGACGCTGAGCACCTCGGGCTTGGAGAGCTGGGCTCCATCCTTGGGTTTGTCCTTCGGAGTGTCCTTGGGCTTGTCCTTGGGCGTGTCCTTGGGCGTGTCCTTGGGTTTGTCCTTCGGGGTGTCCTTGGGCTTGTCCTTGGGTTTGTCTTTGGGCTTGTCCTTGGGTTTGTCGACTCCCGTGTTCGCGTCTGGATTCGTCCCATCCGGAGCGGCGCCATCAGGGTTTGCCGGGTCGGTGCCGTCGGGATTGGTGCCGTCGGGATTGGTGCCGTCGGGATTGGTGCCGTCGGGATTGGTACCATCAGGATTTCCACCATTGACTCCACCGTTGGCGTCGTTCACCACGGGGTTCCCGTTGTCTGGGTTGCCATTGTTGTTGACCTGGGTGTTGTTGGTCTGACCGGCCATGTTTTGAGCGACGACCTGGTTGGTTCCACCGACTCCGAGGTCAGGGGCGACCACTTGTTCGGTCTCCTGGTCTTTCACCTTGGCGGTCTGGGTGGGTTCTTCCTTTTCAGAGGCGAGGAGGTAGATGAGGAAGCCAATCAGGCCGAGCAGGACGACCGCGCCAGCGGTGATCCCGACGATCAAGCCGGTATGGGACTTGCGAGTTCCCATGGGCATCATCGCTGGCATGGGGATGATGGCGCCGTCGAAGGCATCGGCGCCGCCGCCGAAAGACTGGCGATTGTCAGCTGGTGCCGCCGCTTGGCTGGCAGCGAGGGCCTTGATGTCGATGAGGCCAGAGCCTTCGGTGGTCGGCAGCTCGTTCTTGTTCGAAGCCTGCGACGGGCCGCTGATCGCCTGCAGATTGCTGAGGCTGAAGAGCACGGAGTTCTCGCTGCGTGCGCCGACCAATTCGTTGGCGGTCACGCGCGGTGAGGAGGATGCTGGGCGGGAGGCGACCGAAGCGCTGCCCAAGTCGGCCAGCCCAGCTCCAAAGAGTCCAGCCCCTGCGGTGTCTTGCTCAGGAGCCGCGTCCAACCCCGAGAGGTCGCCGAAACCGTCAAAGCCGCCACCCACGGGCCTGTCGTCGTCGTCGTCGTCGGGTGGCGCGATGTTCACGGGCGCGGAGTGTACGCCCATTCCGGAGCCATTGACTCCAGGCGAGGAGGAGGCGGCACTGACGGCCGCCGCCGCAGCGTTATGCTGTCGCTCAACAGAGTCCATCGAGACGATTCGGGTGGATTCTTCTTCGTCGTCATTGGGCGCCGAAGCCATGGAACCGGCGATGCCCAGACTCTGTCCCATCGGCCCACTGTAGACGTCGTCAAGGCTGACCTGCCGAGTCGACTCTTCCCGCGCCGCAGCGAGGTGAGCGAACTCAGGCGCTTGCGTGAGCTGGATCCAATCCGGCATCCCGTCGCGCCAGATGAAAGTCTCGCCGTCGATCTGCTGACTTTCGAAGTACTCCTCGACCTCGTGCGCCGAGACCGGACCTGCCTGCTCGCCGTTCAGAACTACGTACCAGATCTGTTCCGCTTCCGGAGCCTGCGCGCCCGCACTATCTACGACGATGGTGTACGAACACTTCTTGCAGCGGATCTTGAACGGTTTGTTCCGAACTCGGTCGTCGGGGATCGAGTATTTGGTACCGCAACTGTCGCAGACGATTCTCATGCCAAGGACTCTTTAGGTTTGCGTGTCGCCGAGTATATCGAGACCCAACTCGAGAGCCTCGTTCCCTGATTTCCCCACGATCGAATAGAACCACCGGAGCGCCAAGCACGAGCCCAGCCCTCACCAACAAAGACCTAGCTGTCCAGAGCTTCTTCTTGAGACGTTTCTTGGATCTTGGGCAAAAAGCTCTTCTTCAGCTTCAGTAGCCGATCAAACTTCGCCTTGTCTCGCGCGTTCTCGTACATGCCTTGCGGGGTCTTGAACTCGCCATCGATGAGCATGTCATCGAAGTTATAGAACTTCTCTTTGACCGCTGCATCGTCTGCGAACACGGCGGTTCCGCTCAGGGCGAACGAAATCAGTAGAATGACCGAGGTCACGAGTCTCTTCATTTCTTGCTCCAATAGTCGACAGTATCGGCGGAAACACCCGTCATTGCACGGCTGCTTTTATGCCGAACCACTCGGGAGGGGCGACTATAACAAGGCGACGGCGAGGGGTCAATCCAGCCCACAAGGCTCGAACACCGCCGATGGCTCGCCCTCTACGTTTGCCGCAGGTTTGCACCCAGAACAACCCCAAATCGCCATCAGCTAAAGATCTCCGGGCAGGACAGGGCCGCCCGCAGCTGGCGACTGCTCATCGCGTGGTAGATCGACAGCAGAGATTCGGTCGCCCGCTCCAGGTCGTCGTTTACGACGATAAAGTCGAACAGACGACGCTGCTCCAGCTCCTCACGAGCCTTCTGCAGACGCCGCAGGATCACGTCCTCCGCGTCCGTCTTCCGTCCTCGCAGTCGGGCCTCCAGCGTCGCCAGGTTCGGGGGAGAGACCAACACCGACCAGGCCGAAGGAAAGGCCGCCTTCAGCTGCGTCGCGCCCTGATAGTCGATATCGAAGAGGAGATCCCAGCCCCGCTGGGCCGCCCCCTGAATCGTCGCGCGCGCCGTCCCATAGTAGTTCCCGTGCACCAAGGCCCACTCCGCAAATGCATCGCGGGCCTTCATCTCCTCGAAGCGCTCCAGGCTTACGAAGTGATAGTCCACTCCGTTCTTTTCTTGTCCGCGCGGAGCCCTGGTGGTGAAGGAGATCGACAGCCGCACCGCCTCATGGCGCTCCAAGGCTCGACGAACCAACGTGCTTTTTCCTGCGCCGCTCGGACCACACACGATCAACATGTGCTCGCCCAACAACGCCGCCTCGTCCATTGCGCTCGTCATTGGATGTTCGCCGTCTGTTCGCGCATCGACTCGAGCTCCGACTTCATGTCTATGGTCAAGGTGGTCAGCGCTGCGTCCCGGCTCTTCGAGGCCAGTGTGTTGACCTCGCGGTTGAGTTCTTGGAGGAAGAAGTCGATGCGTTTCCCGACGCGCTCGATGGGAGAGCTCTCGCAAGACAGAAGACTTCGCAGCTCGTCGATGTGCACCTTCGCTCGGCTCAGCTCCTCGTTGACATCGGCCCGGTCAGCAAAGAGCGCAACCTCCATGGCGATGCGCTGACCGTCGACCTCGACGCCCTCGGGCATCAGCGACGCGATCTTCGCCTGCAGCTTCTCGCGATACTCGTCCAGACGCTTGGGCGCTTGGCCAGCGGCCTTGAGCAGTCGATCCTCGAAGACGTCGAGGTGACTCGCCAGATCCTCCTCGAGCGCCAGGCCCTCCCGCAGTCGACTCTGCGACAGCGAGTCGATGGCCATCGCCACCGCGCGCTTGACGGGCTCGAACAACGACGGCGTCGAGCCCTGCTCACGAGGCCGCCACACGGCCTGGCTCGAGAGCAAGTGACTCAAGCTCACCGGCTCCGAAATCCCCAAACGGACGCACAGGCCCTGCAGGTCGCGGTGCAGCAACTCAGCCGTCATCACGTCCAATTCGGCTGACCTGGTCGATACCCCTTGCAGATCGATGCGCAGCTCCAGACGTCCGCGCCCCACCTGCGTCCGCAGCCAGCTGGTCAGCTCGACCTCGAGCTCCGAGAGGACAGGCGGCAACATCATCCGGATATCCAACGCCTTGTGGTTGACCGACTTGACGACGACGCTGATTCGAACCTGTTCGTGTGAGAGCTCGGCACGGCCGAAACCCGTCATGCTGTAGAGCATGCATCCCTCTCCAATGCTTGGGGCGTTCACCGCAAGCCGATGGGCCAGCGCTTGGCTGAGCACCTTTGCGCAGTCAGGCAGATCTCTCGTTAGGGCTCCTCATGAGCCAACGAGATCATGCGCCCCCTTCTTAATTGAAGATGTGTAGTTTTCTCAACACGTGAGCGATCCCCTCATCGGGGCCGACCTCGACGATCGGGGTCGCCGCTCCCCGCAACGCCCGGACGACGGCGCGGCGCTCTCGACCCTCCGCTGCAGAGAAGAGCTCGTGCAGGATCTTCCACTGCGGCGCCCCTTCCCGCGTCTCTTTGACGACGTAGCTTGGGGTGTGAGGCGCGACCACCGCCACCTTATGACGACGCAGCCTGGCCAGCCGCAACATCTTCGTCAGCCGGTCCATGTCGATGATGCCCGCCATATCGCTCAGAATCAGTATGATTTGGGGGTTGCGTGAGCTGCGCATGATCTCTTCGAGAGTGTCGGCCAGACCCTGCTCCTTCGTCCCATAGCGCAGCTCCGAGCGATAAGGAATCTCGACGCCGTGCACTTGGCAATAACGCCGCGCCAGGCTGAGCGCATCTTGGTTCAGAACCCCGACCGGCACGGCTTCGCTGGCCCCTGTGCGCTGCAGCTCGACCTTGAGCCAGCGATTCAACAGCTCCACGTCGTAGACGTCCTCGACCCCAGGCAGCGCACTCCGACTCCGCCGCCGCTGTTGTCGCCGCCGAAAGTCCAGACGTCGCTGCAACATCAGGTACTTCGCCAGGGCCTCGATCACCTCCTCCTCGTCGTACTCGGTCAGGGTCTCGTCCACGACGTTGGAGCTGGCGACCAGGTGCTGGCTGATTCGTCGCATCTGCGCCGGACCCTCTTTGGGAGGGAGATGACCATAGATCTTCTCGTCGAATGTGATCAGGCCGCAGCGATCGTTGCCGCGCAGGACCGCACGGCCAAAATTGCACGCCAGACGGATGGCGTGCTCGAGCTTGCCCCCATTATCGATCGCCCCACGCATCGTCGCAGAGATGTCCACCACCAGGTAGGCGCTCAGCGAGATCTCGCTCTCGAACTCCCGCACCATCAAACGTCCCGTTCGAGCCGTCGCCTTCCAAGCGATGTTGCGAAACGGGTCTCCATGCTGATGGTCCCGGATCTCCCTCAGATCGGTCCCGAACCCGCGGTTGCGGACCTCGTGCACTCCGATGCGCTCGTGCAGCATCGCCAATGCGGGGCGCAAGTGGGAGATGCGTCGATCGAGCAGTCCGCGCGGCAGGAACGTCATCCGACAGGCCGACGCCTTGTAGTTCTTCACCACGAACAGGTCGAAGAAGTCGTGCACCGAGAAGTGGAAGCCATGCACGAACCACGTGCCCGAACGCCGCGCGCTGAGCGGCACTTCGAGCTGGACTCGCCCTCCTGGGGGCAACTCGAGCTCGGGCAGCCGCTCCACGTCCAGCCGCAGCGCGGTGGAGAGCTCGGGCTCCAAGATAATCCGCCGCAGCCGCAAGCCGCTGCGGTTGAAGAGGGTCAGCATCGGCGACGTGCGTTCGCTGGTGTGCAGCGACACCGTCGTCGTCGGCGCCTCGACGCACAGGAGGAGATGGACCCCATCGACGACCTTCGCCATGCTCACCGCTGAGTAGAACACCAGCAGCAAGAACACCAACAGGCCGCTCCCCGAGAAGAGAAGCGGCCAGGCCGCACCAGAGCGCCCCGCGACCAGCAAGATCGCGGCGACCATCAGCCAGCTCATCGCCACGGCGAGCAGGGCTTTGCCTCTGGATGTCAGGAAAGGGGCCATAAGCGAGAGGTCTCAGCTGGCGTAGGGAACGGAGTCTAGGGCCATTTGCACGACCTGGCGGCTGCTCACGCCGCTCAGCTCGCTCTCTGGATGCAAGAGAATGCGGTGGGTCAGCACCAGCGGCGCGAGCGCTTTGATGTCGTCGGGCAAAACGAAGTCTCGGCCCCGCAACACCGCGCGAGCCTTGGCGCCGCGCATCAGGGCGATGCTCGCTCGAGGGCTCGCGCCCAATGACACTTGCGCCGCGGCGCGCGTGTAACGGCTCAGGTTCACGATGTACTCGACCAGCTCCCGGCGAACCGTCACCTCCTCGACGAGCTGCGACCAGCGCAGCACCTCCGCGGGGCTCAGGACCGGCTCCACCGGCTCGGTCTCCCTCGCGTGCGTGACCATGATCACCAGCTCGTCTTCGAGGGTCGGATACCCCATGTCGAGCTTGATCAAAAAGCGGTCGAGCTGCGCCTCGGGCAGGAGATAGACGCCCTCTTGCTCGATCGGGTTTTGGGTCGCCAAGACCAAGAAAGGACGCTCCAGCGCGCGGGTCGTGCCCTCGACAGTCACCTGCTCTTCCTGCATCGCCTCTAACAGCGCCGACTGCGTCTTTGCTGGGGCTCGGTTGATCTCGTCGCCCAAGACGATGTTCGCGAAGATCGGCCCCTCACGCAGCACGAACTCATCGTTGCGGCGGTTGAAGATGTAGGTGCCAGTGATGTCGCTCGGCAGCAAGTCTGGCGTGAACTGGATGCGCCGGTAGCTGCAGTCCAGAGTCTGCGCGAAGGTCTTCACTAGGGTCGTCTTGGCTATTCCGGGGACGCCCTCGATCAACACGTGCCCACGGGCCAACAGGGCGATCATCAGCGCCTCGACGATGGTCTCGGGGCCGATGTAGACCTTCTCGATCTCACCGCGCACCCGCGCAAAGCGCATGGCAATCTCCGCGAGCGCGTCGATGCGCTCCTCGGCATCAGGTCGTTCGTCGGATCCGTTGCTCATATTCTTCCTTGACGTTCAGGGCTGTGAGGATCTCCTGGCTGTCCTCGTAGAGCTTGCTCAGATCGCGCTCGCTCCAACGCTGGCCTGGATTGATGAAGAGTTGACTCCGCGCTGGGATCTTCGAGAAAGCCGTCATCAGCACAAAGGCCTGGCGCTTTCGCTGTTTCCAATCCAGCTTGGAGTCCAGGGACACCCGATCCGCGTACAGGCTCGACGTCTGCTCCACGACCTTGGGGCGATACCTCGCCTCGTTGTCTGGCGCGCCGACCTCGCCGTAAAGTTCCCTCAAGAACAGACGCTCGAACTCGTCGCGCAAGATCGCGATGGGAAGCACATAGTTCGTGTTCTGGCCGCGGCTGAACTCGAGCAGGTTGCGCTCGAACTCCGAGCGCGGCAACAGCCGCGCGGGTGGGCGGAAGCGGATCGACAAGAAGCGCGGGCCATAAAATGGGAAGATGGCCAGCCCCAAGAGCAGCATCCCGACGAGCAACAACAAGCTCATCCCCCGCATCAACCGCCGGTCCGGAATCCAGGAGAGCAGCTGTTGGGCGGCTTTGTTGAGCTTCTCCATCATCTCCTGCACCTCGACGCTCGGGTCCGAGGCCTCTCCTGGCTCTCCGTAGTGCCCGACCGCGTCGAACTCCCCGATCAAAACATCGGCGCTGCAGTAGGGAGTGTCCCCACAGAGCATCTGTAGCGCGTTCCCAACGAACTGCCCGTTGTCTCCCATGTCGATCATCAGGTTGATGAGCAGGCTCGAGTCCCCGACGACCACCAGCTTGCCGTCACCAATGGTCAGATCGTAGACAAACCCCAGCCGGGCGTCGTCGAAATAGGCGACCGCGGGAAGGGCGCTCTGGAAGCCCGCAGGGTGATTGGCGATCAGGCGCTCGACCCCGCCCTCCAAGAGAGGATGTCGTCCCGGCGTGCGGATG
The DNA here is from genome assembly GCA_002789955.1 of Deltaproteobacteria bacterium CG_4_9_14_3_um_filter_63_12. Classification (GTDB taxonomy): domain Bacteria; phylum Myxococcota_A; class Bradymonadia; order UBA4248; family UM-FILTER-63-12; genus UM-FILTER-63-12. The sequence goes on from PFUG01000439.1 coordinate 15,642, forward strand.
ACCGGGAGATTCGGGTTGCCGTTCAAGCGCGTCGATGCCGCCTCGGGAGGTGAGACGACGCGGACGATGGGCTCGCTCAGCGTGCTCAGCAGCTGGTCGCTGCTCCCAAAATCGTCGGCGAGGAAGATGCGGCCGCCGTCCGCGACGAACTCCTGGATGGCCTCGGCGTTCAAGGGGGTCGTCGGGTAGAGGATGACCAGCGGCCGCGCGGGCTCCAGGGCGCTGTAGTCGAGCTTCTCAAGGTGGGTCAGGTTCACGCCACGATCGAGGGCGAGGGCCTGGAATGCGCTCAAACCGTTCCACTCGTCGGAGCCCCATTCGTAGTCGTGTGGAAGCTGCGCCTGGGCCACAGCGGCACCGCCGAGCACAAAACAGGCAAGCACCAGGCTTGCTGCCCGCACCATGAAAGGTGAGTGAGTCACAGCGCCCTCCGCCGTGACTTGGTGGCCGATCCCCGCCGTGGCAATAGGCTTCGCGTCGCTGCCTGCAAGGGTTTCTGCAAGCGCTCGGCGAGGGCTTGCGCGTGCTCCGCGACCGTCTCTGGATAGAGGTGCTCGCTGAAGTACACCGCCTCGAGCAGCGCGGTCGTCACCACGAGCAAGGAGCTGAGCGGCGGAGACGGGTCCGAGAGGAGCTCGGTCAGGCGAGCGGCGAGCTTGCCGTGCGGGGGAGCGTGCAAGGCGTCGACCATCTGCTCGATGGCGCCAACCCACTCGCCCTGCAGCTCGCGCGGTGTGGTCCACCCCCACAGGTCTTCGTCGGGCGAGGTGCTCTCGAGAACCCACTGGTAAATGGCTTTGACGCGGGCCCTGACGGACTCCAACTCGAAGCGCAAGTACTCCAGCGCGCCGTCGTGTGGCACCGAGACAGAGAGGTAAGCGCTCATGTAACCGAGGCGCGTGGCCCACAGATCGTAGCGCTCGACTTCGAGGTCCGCGAGCTCGAAGCGTCCATTCGAATCGGTGAATGCCTCGCGCACGGCGGTCGCGTCGCGGCCAGCACCGCGCAACACTAAGATCAGCTTGCCTTTGGCCAGCGGGCGCTGGGTGTGGTGATCAAAGAGTCGGCCCGCCAGACGAACGGAACGGGACGGCGGGACATCCGGCGGACGTTCGCTGGTGAGCAGCTCCGCTCTCTGGCTGGTCAAATGCACCGAACGACGTCGGCGATCGCGGCGCCACCACCGCTTGACGACGTCGACGACGAAATAGAGGCCCATGGCGCCGAGCACCGTGGCAAAGATGCCGATGAGGAGCCACATGGCCCAACCGGCCGCGGACGAGGCGTCGAGCTCCAAGACCAGCGGCTTGGTGCGCAAAGACGCGCCGACGTCGGGGACGAAAGCCATCCTGAGCTTGAACTCGCCAGAGGGGAGCTTCTCTTGCGGCACGAAGGTCTCGAAACGCCCGAGGGCGTCGGTGTCGACCTCGGCGACGATTCCCCAGTCGGTGCCTCGCCACACCTCGACCAAGAGCTCGGAGTGGGTCAAGGGGCCGTCGGCCGAGGTGAGCTCGCCGCTCAAGACCACCCCGCGCCGATCGCGCTCCTTGAGGAGTGCTGCGGTGAAGCGCAGCTCCGGTCCGAAGAAGAGAAAGACCTCGGACTCGGCCTCGGCGGGCTCGAAGTTCTCGTTGCCCGCGAAGGAGACCTTCAACGGTTGCCAGCCTCGCCCGAGCAGGCGGGTCTCGAGCCGCTCGCGGCCGCTGGCGCGAACGCGAGCGCGGGCGGCGCCATCGGCAGACGGCGAGAGCAGCTCCTGCGTCGAAAGTGCCAAACTCCCGTTCACGAGCTGCGTGCCGCGGCCTAACTCGAGGCTCACTCGGAGGGGCTCGGTGGAGTAGGGCAGGGCGGCCCGTACGTCCAGGTCGAAGGCGCTGTCTTGGGCAACGTGGACGCTCCGCGGGGCATCGAGCTCGAGGAAAATCGTGTCGCGCTCGACCTCGATGGGGAAGGTCACGCTCGAGCCAGTGTAGTTGTCCGTGTCTTCGAAGTAGACGTGCAGCTGGTACTCGCCGTCGGCGAGGGTCAGGGCTCGGTCGACATAGCCCAGCTCATCGGTCTCCAGCGGAGCCTCGACGTCGAGGCGGTGAGCCTCGCGCACGCGCTCGCCGTTGTCCGTACGGGTGAGCTCGATGCGGACCGCGCTGTTCGGGACCCCTTGGTTGACGTTGTTGGTGAGCCGCACCTTGATGTCGACTCGTCGTCCCTGTTCTTGCACCTCGACCTTGAGGGAGGTCGTGGCACGCACGCGCAGACCCAGGGCGTAGGCCTGGTTTGGGGCGAGCCACAAGGTCGAGACGAGCAACAGCAACAGGAGCCAGCGCACCTCGAAGCCAACGGTCACGTCGGGGAGGCCGGCGGGCAGTCGTCGATTTGCTTCGCTCCGCGCTGTGCTCGCGGCGTCACCCAACAGGCCGTCTCCTCGTGATGCACTCTCGCGCCAAAAGACGCCGCAGTATCCTCGACGCCGAGGCCGAGAGCAACGAACAGTCCAGGACCAGTCTGTTGCTTTGGGCTGCGGGCACCGCGTCAGGGTGTTTCGATTTCTCCGGTGAGATAGGTCCAGCGGTTTTTGTGCTTCGCGAAAGTACTCCGCTCTGCGAACGAGAGATCGACACCGTCGCTGCCCTGAAGTTGCGCGCGAAAGTGGACCCAACCTTGTTGTGCTGAGTCCACGCCGCTGCCCAGAATCACAAGACCAAGAAATGACACCGAGTTGCAGGTGTCGGAGAGCTCTGCGGTCCAGGCCTTGCGGTCTGCGTTGAAGTGGGGGCTGTCGGGATGCACCGTGTCCATGAGGTAGGTCACCTTGCCCAGCGCGAAGGCGGTGTAGCGCGAGCGCATCAGGGACTCGGGGCTGGGCGGCGGGTGGCCTCGATGAAGCAGGCCACAACACCGTTTGTACTGAGTGTCACGGCCGCATGGGCAGGCTGAGCTGGCGGCGATCTTCATCTTGGATGCGGGGCTCCAAAAGACGAGAGCCTGCCCTTTGAGGGGGGCAGGCTCTGGGTCTGTGCGGTCCGAAGAGGTCTAGTAGCGGTAGTGGTTCGGCTTGTAGGGGCCCTCGACCGGGATCCCGAGATATTCGGCTTGGGCCGGGGTCAGCGTGGTGAGCGCGACGTCGAATTTTTTCAGGTGCAGGCGTGCGACCTTCTCGTCGAGCGGCTTGGAGAGCACCGTGACGGTCTTGCCGTAGGCTTCGGCGTTCTGGTGGAGCTCGATCTGCGCCATGGTCTGGTTGGTGAAGGAGGCCGACATCACGAGGCTGGGGTGCCCCGTCGCGCAGCCCAAGTTGACCAGCCGACCTTCGGCCAAGATCAGGATGGAGTGTCCCTTACCGCCGGGGCCATGGGTGGTGTTCTTGAACTTCCACTCGTGCACCTGTGGCTTCACCTCGAGCTTCTCGACCTCACCCTTCGCGGCCAGAGCGTCCATGCCGGCCATGTCGATTTCGTTGTCGAAGTGGCCAATGTTGCAGACGATGGCGTTGTGCTTCATCCGCCTCATGTGGTCGGCGGTGATGATGGTGCGGTTGCCGGTAGCGGTGACGTAGATGTCGAAGCCGGCGTCGAGCGCCATCTCGACGGTGAGCACGTCGAGGCCCTGCATGCTGGCTTGCAGCGCGCAGATGGGGTCGATCTCGGTGACCGCGACGCGGGCCTGCTGGCCGCGCACGGACTGCACCGAGCCCTTGCCGACGTCGCCGAAGCCGCAGACCAGCACTTTCTTGCCGCTCAAGAGGACGTCGGTGGCGCGCATGAGGGCGTCGACCAAGGAGTGTCGGCAGCCGTAGAGGTTGTCGAACTTGCTCTTGGTGACCGAGTCGTTGACGTTGATGGCGGGGAAGAGGAGCGTGCCGGCCTCGACGCGCTGGTAGAGGCGATGTACGCCGGTCGTCGTCTCCTCGGAGACGCCACGAATCGCACCGGCGATGGGGCGCCAGAAGTTGCTGCCCTTGGCCTCACGCACGTTGTGCAGGAGCTCCAGAACCACGGCAAATTCTTCCGATTCGGCGGTTGCGGGCGAGGGAATCGTGCCACTGACCTCGTACTCGACGCCAAGGTGCACGAGCATCGTGGCGTCGCCGCCGTCGTCGAGCAGCAGCGTCGGGCCCGTCATGTCCGGCCAGAGCAAGGCCTGCAGGGTACACCACCAGTACTCGGGCAAGGTCTCGCCCTTCCAGGCGTAGACCGAGACACCGGCGGGCGAATCAGGGGTTCCATTGGGGCCGACGACCGTCGCGGCCGCGGCGTGATCCTGCGTCGAAAAAATGTTGCAGGAGACCCAACGCACCTCGGCGCCGAGCTCGACCAAAGTCTCGATGAGCACGCCGGTCTGGATGGTCATGTGCAGCGAGCCCATAATTTTGGCGCCATCCAAGGGCTTGCGCCCCGCATACTCCTCGCGCAGCGCGGCCAGACCGGGCATCTCGTGCAACGCCAGCTCGAGCTCTTTGCGACCAAAGCGCACACTCGTCGCGCTCATATCCGCCACCTTGTGGGGCAGATTGGCGAATAAGGGGAGTCCTGTGTTCATGAAGGTGGGCGACGATTTCGAGACTGCAACTGACATGAGATTCCTCCGCTGTTTCCGTTTCTATGCTGGCCGTCGAAGCCCTGGCTCACCCGCTCCGAGAAGGACTTGGGAGGGCATTGCTTAACGCCAACAACGTTCAAAGGCAACGCTTTTTCTTGCGCGCTGCGACGAAATACCAGGTGATTCCTGGGTCTGGGTTGTGTTGGGTCGGCTTCGGAGCGCCGCTCTCGTGAAGGAGTGACGGCGTCGGGAACGACCAATCGAGGACACTAGCGAAATAAGGTTGCGCGTGCAACTAGTTTTGCTCGAGGAACCTGTTGCTGAGTTGGGTTCGACGGTCGCTGGTTAAAACTCCGTGCGCAGCCGGTCGATCGCCGGTCCCAGCCTCAGGCCTCAAGCCTCAGGCCTGACAGCCCGACGGTCGCTGGTTGGAACTCCGTGCGCAGCCGGTCGATCGCCGGTCCCAGCCTCAGGCCTCAAGCCTCAGGCCTGACAGCCCGACGATGCTGGTCGGAACTCCGTGCTCAGTCGGTCGATCGCCGGTCCCAGCCTCAGGCCTCAAGCCTCAGGCCTGATCAGGATCCGAAGCCAGAGTTCAGCCCGACGATCGCTGGTTGTCAAACAGACACCGGCGTGACCGGATAGTCTTCGTCGTCGCGCACGCCGTCCTGGACCGCGCACATGACGGCGAGGAGGCGATCTTCGGCGTAGGGGCGCGCGACGATCTGGACTCCGACGGGAAGCCCGACCGAAAGCGCCTCCATAGCAGCCACCTTGCGCTGGACTCGGTCCCCTTTGGCGTAGGGGTAACGGCCGACCTCGTTGGCGCGCACCTTGGTTACGGGAATGACGCCGGCTGGGAAGTTGAGCAGGGTCCAGCGGAACTCGGAGACCACCGAGAGGGTGAAGTCGCCCGACTCGCGATGGGGCAGGGCGGCGACGACGTGCGGTGGGCAGAGCAGGGCGTCGATGTCGTTCCGGTTCCAGGCATCGAGCTCCTGTCGCTTCAGGTCGCTGCGGCGCGCGGTGAGCTCCCAGACCTCGTCGACCCGCTTCTCTCCCAGCACTTCGAGGAGCCGAGAGAGCCGGTGTTCGCCGCGCGTGGCCATGATCTTGGCGATCACCTTGCGGCCCAGGGCCGGGATCTTGAGGGCTTGTCGCGAGGCCTTGAGCTGCGGGCTGATGGCTTCGCCGGCGAGCTTGGCGTCGATGGTGCGCCCGCCATCACTGGAGATGGCGCCGAGCCACAGATAGACGATGTCTTCGGAGGGGACCGACTTGTGGGGGACCAAGGTCGCGCCGGCCTTCTCGAGGACCTCCTTGGTGCGCTGCACCGCCCGTTTGAGGCTGGCGGTGGGCTCGAGGAAGGGGTCGTCGTCGAAGTAACCGATGCGCATCCCGGTGAGGTCGACGGCCTCTGGGTCTGCGGCGGGCAAAGGCGCGACCCAAGGATCGACGCGCGCCTGCGCGCATGGGTCCAGCGTCGACCACAGCAGCATGATGTCGCGGGTCTCGCGGGCCAGCGCGCCGATCTGCGAGCGGACCAGCTCCTGACCCATGATGGCGCCCCTAGAGCCGCGGTTGGACCAGCGGTCCAGGGTCGGCTTGAAGCCCACCAAGCCGCAAAAATGGGCGGGCACCCGGATCGAGCCGCCGATGTCGGTGCCTAGGCCCAACGGGCTGAGCCCGGCCGCGATCGCCGCGGCCTCCCCGCCGCTCGAGCCGCCCGGCACGTGGTTCAACTTCCAAGGGTTGTTGGTCACCCCGAAGACGGCGTTCTCGGTCTCTTGCGCCAGCAGGAGCTGCGGGACATTGGTCTTGCCGAGGATGATGGCGCCTGCGTCTTTGAGGGCCTTGACCAGGACGGCGTCGGCGGTGGCGGGTGTGCCGACCCGCGAGCGCAGCCCGAGCGTCGAGTCGGTTCCGGCCAGGTCGAGGTTCTCTTTGATGGTGACGGGCAAGCCGTGCAACGGGCCCCATGAGACGCCCTGCTCACGGGCCTCGTCCGCCGCTTTCGCCTCCGACAGCGCCTCCTTTCGCACCAGGATGAACGACCGGAGTCGCCCATCGAGCGTTTCGCGCCTTTTGTTCAGCGCCTCGACGAGCTGCACCGAGGTCAGCTCGCCGGACTCGAGGTGTTTCAAGAGGAGATGCGCAGGCAGGGTGTGGAGGTCTTGCATCAGGGTTCCCGCAAAAAAAGAAGGACGACTTGCGCCAATTCGCCGAGCTGAGCGTAGCCAATCACTTGCTTACCACGGGGCCCTGCTCGACGGCCAACCCTTAATCGATCGCATTTTCGCGCGCTATTCGGCACGCCAGGCGTCTCGA
>PFUG01000045.1 GCA_002789955.1 Deltaproteobacteria bacterium CG_4_9_14_3_um_filter_63_12
TACGAGGTGCAGATCAACACCACCCATTTCGGCGACGGACCACACCCCCTAAAGGCGCTCGCCTACAAGGACGGAGTGACGTTCACTGCCGAGGTCGGGGTGTTCTTCGACAACTCCGGCCCCGACATCTCCATGCTCTCGCCTGCCAACGGCAGCATGCTGTTCAACGACACGTCGGGTACGAAGCTGCGGTTCACGGTCAGCGACGTCAATGGCGTGATCGACTTTGCGGTCAGCGTCAACGGCATTCCGCTGACGGTGGGCGCAGCCCCCGCCTACGAGACGACCCTCTCGCTCGACGCGCTCTCCATCAGCGTCGACATGCTTCCCCTCGAACTCTTGGTGAAGGCCACGGCGACCGACACGTTCTTCCACTCTGCCAGCAAGACGTTCTCGCTGACGCTGATGACCCGTTTGGCCTGGCGCTTCCACACCCTCGGTCAAATCTGGGCGCCCCCCGCCGTACGCGACGACGGCGTGCTCTTCCTCGGCTCTCAAGACGGCCGGGTCTACTCCCTCAACGACAGCGGCCAAGAGCTCTGGCAGCGCGACGCAGGCGGGCAGATCGTCACCAGTCCAGTGCTGGTCGACACTTGGGTCTTGGTCTCCGCTGGCAACTTTGTCGTGGCGCTGGAGCAGGCCACGGGGAATGTCGTCTGGCAAACGGATATTGGCTCAACCGTTGGCACCAAACCCGTGCTCAATGGCTCTCTGGTGCTTGTTGGAACGTACGCTTCCAAGCTGCAAGCCCTCAACCTCGTCGGCGGGACCCCAGCCTGGGGGTTCCCAGTGGGCAACGACATCCAGAGCACGCCGGTGATTCTGGCCGATCGGACCGCTGTCTTCGGCAGCAACGACCGCTTCGTCTACTGGGTCAACTCGGCCGGCGCCGAGCTCGGCCGCTTCGAGACCGGCGACGCGGTTTGGGGCGACGCCACCTTGGCCAGCAATGGAGACGTCTTGGTCGGCTCTCACGACGGTTTCCTCTACCGTTTCTCGGGAGCGGGTGTTCTCTCGACCGAGTTCGACGCCCGCGGCCAGATCTGGGGCAGCGCCACCGAAGGCCTGGGCGGCGTCATCTACATCGGCAGCACCTTCCGCCGGCTCTACGCCGTCAGCTCCAACCTCAAAAACGAGCTGTGGCAACGAGAGACGGCCGGGCTCGCCTACTCCAGCCCGGCGCTCTCCAGTGACAGCACCATCTACATCGGCGCCACTGACGGTCGCCTGCACGCCTTCAGCAGCCAGGGCACTGAGCTGTGGACCTACACGACCGAGGGCAGCATCGTAGGCTCGGCGGTGGTCGCCAAGGACGGGCGCTATGTCTTCGTCGGCTCCGACGATCGCTACTTGTACGCGCTGCGCACCGGAAACAGCGGCTGCGGCGCACCAGAGACCGTCAACGTCGGCGGCAAGCTGGTCACCACCTACGAAGTCAGCCGGCCCGACGCCACGAACACTCACCAGGGCGTGAGCGTCGAGACCATCTGCTCGCGTCCAGGAGTTCTTCCTTGGACCGGCGTGACCTGGCAGGAAGCCAAGTACGCGTGCAGCTTGGCCGGCCTAGACCTCTGCGATGGCGTCACCTGGGGCATCGCCTGCCAGGGAACCGCGAACGCCGACTTCCCGTATGGCCGTAACTTCGAGGCCTCCACCTGCAACGGCGCTGCGAACCCAGTCGGCGGCTGTGCTTTGGGAGACTGTGCCCCGATGCCGACGGGCGACAACGCCGGCTGTCGCAGCGAAATGGGGCTGGTCGACATGTCGGGCAATGTCCGCGAGTGGACCTTGGACATGGGGCTCAATGGCAACGTCGTGCGTGGCGGAGGCTACACCGACAGCGAAGAGAACCTGGCGTGCTCTGACTCGCAGGAGGTCAACCCAACCTCGCGCTTGGACGACCTGGGGTTCCGCTGCTGTTCGAAGTGAGCGCTGACGCAGGACCTGGGCGGCGTGTGGGCCGCCCCTAGCGCCCATCTGTGACCAGGCGGCCATCGGGCCGCCCCACTCGCAAGCCGCCCGACCCCACAAGAATCAGGCTTGCTCGTCCTCGATGGACTCGAGCGCCTTGATGGCCAGCTGTAGGAAGTCTGATTCGGTGATGATGCCCGCCAGCGTCTCGTCGTCGTGGATCACGATGAGGCAGCCGACGCGCTTCTCTGCCAGCTGTCGCGCTGCGGAGAGGGCGGTCTCGTCGGTCTTCGCGACGAGGATGTCGGTGGTCATGATCTGGCGCGCCCGGATGCGCTGTCGAAATGCCACCTCGTCTTTCTCTGGGACTCTGACGATGCTGCTCACCGACGCCTTGAGGAGGTCGCGGTGGGTCACCAGGCCGACCAGTTTGCCTTGGCTGACCACTGGCAGATGACGGATTCTGGCTGTGCGCATGATCATGTCGGCGAGGTCGAGGTTGTCGTCGGCCTCGAGCGTGATCACGTGTGGGGTCATCAGGTCTCTGACAAATAGCTCATCGTTCATTTTGCTGCCTCCTGCGGTCGCCTAATTCCTGCGCGAAATAGCCTATGATTCTTGAGGATCGGAGTCACTGTTTTTCGAGCGAGGGCAGACTTGGGGCTTCAAGGCAGGTGCAGCTCCACGGTCAGCCCGGCGATGGGGTCGAAGATCGCAGCACCGTCTCGGTGGTGAGCTGGGTGTTGGTCGGGTGGTTGGCTCCAAAGCCCCTCGGACAACAGACCTCGTGCAAAAACGACAACCCGCCTTGACGCGATCGGCATGTCATGCCCTGGGTCTGCCGCCGCGAAAATCGCTAAAGCCCTTTCTGTTCCAGAACTCTGTCGGACGTCGCGCCTCCGGCAGGGGGCACGACACGGCGCCTGACTCCGTTCGTTGCGCACCGCTGGAGTCCGCGCGCGAAGCGAGGCGTCGCGCGCGCTTCCCGCTTTTTCGGGCCACGCGGTGTGCTGGCACATGACGTGGCGATCAGGGCTGAGCCAAGAGCTCACGACATCGAATGTTATCCTTTATTATCACGTTCTTACGAGACGTCACGGCGATCCCAATCGCTGCCGCCCTGCCAACTCCGCCATGTCCGAAACATCCCTGAGAGACGTTAGATATCAGCACCTTACAGGTGGCACGCGGGCTGCAGAATCGCGGTGTCGGGCTGACCTCTTCCACCTCTCACCGCGAGAACTGCCATGACAAGACCTCCCACTCTCCGACGACTTGGCCCTCTCCTTGCCGGAATGCTCCTACACGGCGCGCTCCTCGGCGGCTGCGAAACTCCCAGGAGTGACGCCCAACCCTACCGAGGCTCGGACATCACCCGCTCCGCCAAGTTCGAGCTCGACGAGACTCAGCTCAGCGCACGCAGCGAGGGGCCCACTCTCACCATCATTCGGCTCCCGATCTGGCGACGGGCCATGCAACCGCTGGCCGGCACCGCCAAGGTCGGCTTGTGGACACTGGACGACCAGCTAGTCGCCGAGAGCAGCATCGACTTCCAGCTCTCCGACTGGCGCGCCGACCTCGAAGTTCCCCTCATCTTCAACGCCGACGCCGCCGGTGGGCAGGACCGCGGCGAGCTCTCGCGCTACGTCGTCTCTTACGAGATCAACAGCGGCACCGCAACAATCATGGGGCGGCGCTCCTTGTACTCCATCACCGCGCAGTGGCAGCTGCGGGTCGTCGGCTCCGAGACCGTGGCGGTAGGAAGTGACACGCGCTTTCGCGCCGTCCTCTCCGACGGCCATGACCAGAGCCCCATCGAGGGCGCCACCATCCAGGCTTACCTCGGCGCTCGCCTCGTCGCCAGCGCCCTGAGCGACGACCAAGGGCTCGCCTTCCTAGACGTCCGCGGCCTGCCCGAGGAGGTCGGCACGCAGCCGCTGCGCTTCGTCGCCGAGGGCCCAGAAGGAGCCGCCGAGGTCGAGACGCCCGTGCAGCTCGAGCGACGGCGCAAGACCCTCATCACCACCGACAAACCCATCTACAAACCGGGACAGACCGTGCACGTGCGCACCTTGACCCTGGAACAACCCTCGCTGCTCCCCACCGCGAACACCGACATCACGCTCGAAGTCGCCGACGCCAAAGGGAACTTGCTCTTCCGCCAGACGCAGCAGACCGATGCCTTTGGCGTCGCCGCCATGACGCTGCCGCTGGCCACGGAGCTGAACCAAGGCCAGTGGGAGATTCGCGCTCGGCTGGGGGACTGGACGGCGGTCAAGACCATTCGCGTCGAGACCTACAGCCTGCCAAAGTTCACGGTCGAGACTCGCTTCGACGCCGCCTACTACCACCCAGGCGAGACGGCGCACCTCAGCTTCTCGTCCAGCTATTTCTTCGGAAAGCCCGTCGCGGGCGGGCTCCTTCGAGTGTCTCCCACGCAGGTCGACGTCAGCCGCCAGGAGCTGCAGGCGATTGAGGTGGCCCTCGACGAGGAAGGCTTGGCGAGGGTCGATCTTCCCGTCCCCAGCTTTTTCTCGAGCCCGCAAGTGGAGACCGGGCAAGCCGTTCTCGAGCTCTTGCTCGAGCTGACCGACGGCACCGGGCACAGTGAGCTGAGCAGCGCCACGATTCGCGTCGGCGTCAACGACCTCATCGTCAGCGCCGCGCCCATCGCGGCGGTCGTCCCTGGTGCGGTGAACACTCTGCTCGTGACCACCACCGACACCCTCGGCCTACCGGTCGAGGCGAGCGGAAAAATCCTCTTCGGCGGCAACACGATCGACTTCGTGACGGGCCCTACAGGCGTCGCACGCGTCGACATCGACACGCCGCAGGCAGCGGGCTGGCTCTCCTACACCGTCAACGTCCAGGACGCGCTGGGGCACCGCACCAGCCGTGCCTTCTCCACCGTGATCCCTTCCGGTCCGAGCCTGAGCGTGCGCACCGATCGGGCCTTTGCCCATGTCGGAGAGACGGTCATTGTGGGGCTTGTGGGCCGGGAGATGCCTGGCGGGCTCGAGGGGGCGCGGATTCACCTCGACCTCTTTCGCGACGGTCGCACTGTGGCCAACCGCGACGTGCTCCTCGACCGCCAGGGTGAAGCCGAGCTCGAGCTCGTCCTGGACGACGAGATGGGTGGGCTCTTGAGCCTCGAGGCCTACAGCGACGAGCTTCAAGGCCCACGCAGTCAGGCGGCGATGTTCGTCGAGAGAGACCGCAACTTGCTCGTCGACCTCCACGCCGAGCGCGCGTCGTACCGCCCCGGCGAGGACGCTCGTATCGAGGTGCAGGTCACCAACGTGGACGGCGCGCCGGTCGTGGCGGCCGTGGGCGTGAGCATCGTCGACGAGGCGGTCTTCGCCCTCCAAGACGTGCGTCCGGGTGTCGAGCGGCTCACCTTCGAGCTCGCCGAGCAGCTGATGAACGCGCCGGGCGCAGGAGCCTGGTCCGCCGAGAGTCTCTTGAGCGAGCGCGACGACGCCAACCGCGAGGCCGCAGCGGCGGTGCTCCTCACACAGGTGGACGTACCCCGAGGCAGCGTCGACGTCGACAACTACGGCAAGGCCGCCCAGGCGGCGAGGGAACGCTCGGCCGTGGCGACCGCCCGCGAGCTGACGCGCGTCATCCAGTGGTTGCAGGAGCTGGGCGTGAGACAAGACGGCGCCCGCACCTTCGCCCACCAAATCATGCTTCTTCCCGACCTCTACGACCCATGGGGCCAACCCTATGCCATCGAGAACGTGCCCGACGCCGGCTGGGGCGAGCAGGTGCGGCTGACCAGCCCTGGCCTCGACGAGCGACTCGGCAGCGGCGACGACCTCTCGTTCGTGCTCTCCGAAGCCCAGTTCTAGTGTGACGCTTCACATGTGACCATGCTTATGGGCGTGGCTTTTCAGGGAGGCAGGGCTCTGCCCTGGCCCGCCGGGGGACTTTGTCCCC
>PFUG01000324.1:0-5840 GCA_002789955.1 Deltaproteobacteria bacterium CG_4_9_14_3_um_filter_63_12
CGCCTCAGGTCGACGTCTATGCTTGGGGGCTGATGCTCTACGAGTGCCTCACAGGCACACCAGCCATAAAGTCCAAAGGCGCCGTCAGAATGCTCGCCGAGCACCTGCAGCCAGGTCCCATTCCCATTCCCGAGGTCTGGGCTCGGACGCCGGTCGGGCCGTTGTTAGCTCAGACCATGGCCAAAGCTCCGGAGGCTCGGTTGTACTCGGCCGTGGACATCCTGAAGCAGATGGAGCTCCTCTTCGAGGACCGGAGTTGGCTCACCAATGTGGAGAACGCGATGACGGAGCATGGGGAGATGGAGGACATGGATACGTTGCCACCGATGGGTTGAGGCGCCCTCTGGCGGCTCCAATGGGTGCCGCCACTCCCTTCGGACATCACCTCAATGGGGGCCTTGGCCCAAGCCCTATCGGTCATGACTTCTCCTTCCTGAACGAAGAGTGCCGTCCTCGAACACGCCGTTCGAGGACGAGAGCCTCTATCGCACGGAAGGTGCCACTTTTAGCTACGGCGCCGGGAGCATTTCGCTCAACGATTCTAGCGTCTTACGGAGACGCGCGAGGTCGAACGGCCGGCGGTTATCGTCCGGTGAACGTTCAGTGAACGTTCACCCAGTCGCACTTCTCCGTTGCTTCAAATCGGGCAGTGGGTCGCCAACGGCTTCGGTGTGGCTCCGGCGGTGCCTCCGTAGAGACCCATGTCGATGCGACACCCGTTAGGACTCGGCTCGGCCAGAAAATCCTCGTAGGGGCTTCCCGCGTCGACTGCTGGCGAGCAAGAATCCGTCGCCAGAGGGCCACACTGCAGGTGGAAGTCGCCGTTGGCGGGGTCGACGAAGAGCGGGTCTTGCCCCGTCAGGTCACCACCGCTGGAGACGACGTTGGTGGTCGCTGCGGCGGTGGTCTTGAAGAGGTTGTAGGAGGACGACACCTCATTGGCCGCGCGAGCGGGGTCGTTGTAGAAGCCGTGTTCGGCGACGAAGATGTTGTTGCTGACGATGACGGGGCCAGCCTCGGTCGCAGCGCGAGCGACGCCAAACGAGGCCCCGGTCAGGTAGGCGACGTTTGCCTTCAATGAACAGGGGCCCATTGGCCCATCAAGGTCAATTGCAGTGCAACTGGCCACCGCTCCAACGCTCCCCGAATGGCCGCCGATGACGGCACCAGGCGCTCCAGGGGTGAGGTCGTAGACAACGTTTCGCTCAATCCAGCTGCGCTCGAGCCCTGTTTGGGACACACGAATCGCCACGGCGCGCCCAGCGGCCCCCGAGTTGGCGGGATCATATCCGGAGGCACCATAGGCGTCGCCTCCATCTCCCCCATGAAGCGAATTCACCGTGTTGTCTTCGACGGTGGTCCGACCACCGTTCGCAAAGATCCCTCTCACCCAGCCGCCAGCTCCGGCCTTCTCCACAACGCCGCTTGCTTGAGTGAGCACGAGGAGGTCTGCGCCCTTCCCTGCTTGCAGGCCATGGATGGTGTTTCTTGCGATTCGGCAGTCCGAACCTGTGGTCCAGATTCCCCAAGGCACACCTCCCTGCTGAGGAATCACTCCGACTGGCACAGCGGGCGCGTCCCCGCCCTTCATGCCGGAGATCGTGTTGTCCTCGATGACGCAGTTGTCGACTCCCCAAACGACGATGCCAAATGGGCTCGAGGCGTCTGGCCAATCCGTCCTTGCCGTGGTGTCCTTGCGGGACACTACGGTGCCCGTGGTGCCATCTACGGTGGTCCCGGTCACGAGGACGGAGGTGACGCCGCGCACGAAGATGGGCGCCAGATTCGAGGTTCGCTGTGCCCCGGCGAGGGAGAGACCGTCGATCACGACGTCGCCAGTCCCCGCTTCGTGGACCAAAGGAATCCCGGCCACGAGATTCGAACGCGCCATGGAGTTGTACTGATTGGGACTCTCCCAGCCGCCCTCGAAATAGAACCCCACCGAGGATTCATCGAGTCCAGCGGGATGATCTGCGCCCCCGCTCCCCCCATTGCCGCCGCCCAACACGGTCAGGACGTTGCGCGTGAAGACGTTGCGCTGCACCCAGCCACCGGTTTCGGAGGAGGCGTCCAAGAGAACACCCACACCCAGCCCACCGCTGCCGCCTGGGTATTCAGCTTGTGCAGTGCCGCCATCCCCTCCAGTGATCTGCGTGAGCTGGTTGTTGTCAAAGAGCGAGTCGTGGCAATCGGCGAGTCGAAGCCCGACGGCGCGCCCCCCCACCCCCGTGGCGCCCGCGTCCCCGCCGGCAATGGACTCTATGCGTGAGTCGATAAAACGCACCTCGTCGCTGGAGCTCACCTCGACCCCGACGGCCTCGCCGCCATCTTCCCACTCGGCTCCTGGCGCTCCCGCGACGTTCGCCACTCGGCAGTCGGTCACCGAGCAGCGAGGGCAGTCGAGCAGCCTCAGCCCCACCGAGCCGCCTTCGACGCTCAGGTTCTCCAAGCCGACCCACTCCGCCGAGAGCGTCAGCGTCACTTCGGAAGACCCATCGTTGGAGAGCGTCACATCGGACGGGCTTTGCCCCACGCCGCGCAACGTCACGAACGAGGTGTCGACGACCAAATTCTCGTTGTAGACGCTGGGCTGGATGTGAATCACGTCACAGGACTTGGCCACGGCGAGCGCCTTGCCGATGGTGTCGAAGGGGTTGGACTCGGTGCCAGTGCCTCCGGTGCCTTGTGTTTTGTCGACCCAGAGCACCGAACATCCCGCAGGCGCGCTGGCCTCGCAGCCGTTCATCCCGTCGCGATCGACGTCCCAAGTGCCAGGCTCGCAGTCCTCCTGCCGACAGGTCCCTCCGACGCAGGTCGAGTGTTGGTCGAGGCCGCCCGCAGGGCAGACCACACCACAGCCGCCGCAGTGGTTGGGGTTGGTGTTGAGGGCTGCCGTTTCGGCGTCATCAATGGTTCCATTGCAGTCGTCGTCGAGCCCGTTGCAGAGCTCGAGGCCGCCGTTGCGCAACTCACACTCGCAGCCGTTGGAGGTCACCGCGTCGAGGTCGACGAAGGCGTCGTCGCAGCTCGACAGCTGGCAGACTCCGCCGACGCAGGCCGCGGAGCCGTTGGGCAGTCCACACACCGAGCCGCAGCCGCCACAGTTCCAAAGATTCGAATCGAGGTCCACACAGCCCCCGTCGCACTGCGTCGCGCCCGCGCTGCACTGCGCCACGCAGGCGCTCGCCTGGCAGACCTTGGTGTCGGCGAGGCAGTCCACGTCGGCGACGCCACAGTGCGCGCCTGAGGACGTGGGATCGACGCAGGTGTCGTCGACGGCGAGGAGCCCAGTGGCACAGCCGCATCCGGCGCTTCCGTTGCAGAGCTGCATCAGTCCGCAGGTGTTCTCGTCGACAAAGCCGTCGCAGTCGTCATCGACCCCGTCGCAGCGTCCATCGGCCAAAAACTGCGGAGCGGCCGGTGTGCAGGGAATCTCTTGACCGTTGACGCATTGGGAGGGGGAGTTTTGGGTCTTGCACAGACCGACCCCGCAGCTGGAATCTGGAAAATAGTCGTCGTCTGGGGTCCCGTCGCAGTCGTCGTCGACGCCGTCGCAGGTGGAGTCGTCGGCAGTGAGGGCCGTGCACTCGACGGCGTCCTCGTCCGAGCCGTCGACCTCTGTGGCGTCGAGGTCCGCCGTGGTGTCCTGGTCCGGCGTGGTGTCCTGGTCCGGCGTGGTGTCCTGGTCCGGCGTGGTGCCATCGGGGAGCTCCGTCGTTTGGGTGTCCTCGCAGGTCCCGACGCAGACGTCGGGCTCGAAGGTGTCCCTGACCTTGGTTTGGTCGAGGTCCTCGAGGGAGGTGCAGGACCAAAGAAGTGCAATGGAGCAGAGGATGGCAATTCGGATCACAATTGACTGCGGCATGATCACCTGAGGAGTCAAGGACAGTGGGTCGCGTTCGGGTCGGTGGCGGCCTCGGCGGTGTTGCCGTAGGCGCCCATGTTGACGCGGCAGCCGTTGGGGCTGGGCTCGAGGGAGTAGTCGCTGGCGAGGTCGCCGGCGTCGACGGCGGGGGAGCATTGGGTGGAGTTGCAGGTGAGGTGGAAGTCGCCGTTGGTGGGGTCAACGAAGAGGGGGTCTTGGTTGAGGAGGTTGGTGCCGAGTAAGGTCGCGTTAAAGACGGCTCCAGCACCACATCCAAACAGCAAGGTGTCTTGATATGCAAAAGTGGAAGGCGCATTGGCTGCCTCGTTGTGTACACAGAACCCAGATGACGACGTGAGAATTGAGTTCTTGACTAGAACCAAACCTGCGCCGCCGAGGGACAGAACACCGGCCGATCCAGTGCCCGGACTAACGTCGGACACGACTGTATTAAGGATCACGAGATCGTCGGCACCTAGACCAGCCTCTACACCAACCCCCTTGCCGGCCAGCGAGAGCCGGGTCTCAGGCTTGTTGAGTGCTACCCCTCTTTCGCCGCCCGCGATCTCATAAATGAAGTTGTTTTCCAATGATATTGCGGCAGCGCCAACACTGACCCCAACTGCGTCGCCTCCATTTCCACCCCACCCAGGTTGAAATGCACCCCAACTGTCCCCCCCGTCGCCAGCCACCAGCGCAGATATTCTGTTACCAACTAAGTTCGAATTGTCGCCAAGCATTTCAACACCGATGGCCGTCCCTCCGATGCCGCCCTTCCCTTTATACGGACTAGTGGAATTGTTCGTCCCATATCCACCGCTCCCTGCTGTCAGATCCATGATTTCGTTCGCCACAATGTCGCATGCTGCCTCGTGAACCTCAATCCCAGAGATCGAGGCTCCGCGACCCACGACGAATGTGCCGGGTATGGTTGGGAGATGCCCCCCTCGTCCACCAATACCGTGCGCAATTGTGTTTCCGCCTATCGCACAGGCTCCAGAAACGCCCTGCACATATACAGCCGAGAATTTGATTGCATTTGACTCGAGCTCTGCACTGTCATACGAGCCGCCCGCCACTCCAGTGAATGAAGAGATCGTATTTCCATTTATTGCTACAGAATCTACGTCAACAACAACAATGGCTGCAATCTCAAAGGGGATGGCGCCCGCACCATAGTCGAGAACATGATTCTGAATATCAACGACGGCTTGACCACTGTAGAACTGAATCGGCGTGCCGTTCAGCACGTTGGTTTCTGAAATAGTATTACTGAAATTCGATGAGAGAAAGAATCCGACTCCAACGTTTGATGACCCTGTCCACATAGGTCCGCTGCCGCAGTTGATGCCTCCCAGTCCGCCAAATATGTCCGTCGCTACATTTCCGCTGAATGTGTTTCCAGTGACAATCCCGCTCAGAAAGAACGCGACCCCTCTTCCGCCCGTCCCACATCCGTAGGCATAGCCACTCCCTCCTTTTCCACCACGAATTTCGCCGATCGTATTTGAAGTTATCAGCGCTCCAGTGGTTTCTTCGAGATAAAGACCAAATCCGTTTCCACCATCATCGTGATATGAAACGTCGGCGCCCTTGATGTTTGCGATTGAGCAGGCGTCAATTCCTATGCCAGTCGAAGCCACCATACTAATGCCGACTCCATCTCCAGGATTACGGCCAAGACTGTCTGTATATCCTTGCACATCGCTAATGCTTGTTCCTTTGACGATGACATTAGAAGCAAGGGAAATTTCGACACCAACTGCATCAAGGCCCACGGCACTCACGTCTGCCACTGCACAATCCAGAATCTGGCATCCATCACAGTTAGCAATGACGATCCCGCGTGTCCCACCAGAAACCCTCAGGTTGCGCATCGAAACTGCGTTTGTATCTATGCTCACGGTTGTCGTCGCCGAGCCGTTGAGGATCGTCACCTCTGAGGGGGATACACCATTGCCAACAAGCGATACGT
>PFUG01000324.1:5864-6127 GCA_002789955.1 Deltaproteobacteria bacterium CG_4_9_14_3_um_filter_63_12
GATGGAAATTGTCTCCAAGTAAGTCCCTGGTTGGATGCGAATCGTGTCATATTCGTTCGCCATCTCTAGCCCACGCGTGATCGTCTTCACTGGGAATGCCTGGTTTCCCGCGTAGTTATCGTCTCCACCCCAAGCATCCACCCAGATCTCACCTGCGGCGGCGTTGAAGTATTCACACCCATCGGTCACGTCGCGGTTGATGTCGAAGTACTGCGGCTCACACTGGTCGATCCCACACGCCCCCAACGAACAATCCCAAACCG
>PFUG01000324.1:6301-6443 GCA_002789955.1 Deltaproteobacteria bacterium CG_4_9_14_3_um_filter_63_12
CGTCCCCATCCCACCAGCCCGCCGGACAGCCCTCAAACCCACACAGCCCCCCACTGCACGTCGCAAACTCCGTCGCCTCACCCGCCGGACACGGCGCGTCGCAGGCCCCGCAGTGCAGCGCGTTGTTCGCCAGCGACGCGGG
>PFUG01000266.1 GCA_002789955.1 Deltaproteobacteria bacterium CG_4_9_14_3_um_filter_63_12
GCGGCCGCTCTACACTGAAGCCGCGGGTTCTGCCTTTCGAGCACCGCAACCACGAGGCCACCTCGTCGACGCCTTGCAAACCGCTGATTATAATGGGCAATATCGAAACTCACGAGCAAGAACCAGGCGCCCTCTGCTCCGACCTCGATCGGTCACAAGCGATCTGTGATCCATTTCTGATCGCTCCGTCGGGTCCAGGAGGCTACGGCTTTCCCGCTTGCGCCGGAGTCGCCGCTCCGTCATTGTGCGCCCGCCAACCCCCATTGGATTCCATCTCTTCCTCACGACCGATTTCGCTCGGCAATTCAACGCGATCGCCCATGAAACTCGCCCCCATCACTCTTCTTCTCGGCCTCGCCGTCGTCCTCGGGTGCTCCTCCAATGAGGTCGTGCAGCTCGAACACGGCGTCGAGTTCCGCGGCATCGAGCTGCATCAAGAGCTCGGCCGCCAGGCCAACACCGACCTGCTTTTGACCTTCTACACCGCAGAGCGGCAGCCCGATTCGGTCTTCGCCTTCGTCCACATGGAGTCGAGCACCCCGGACACCTGCCGAATCGTCGCCGACGTGCCCCTGCCCAAGGAGACCGGCGAATTCGACATGGTCGTCCCCTTCAAACTCCCAGAGACCTGCGACGCGGGTCGCCTCGAGCTCTTCGCGGGTCTCTACGACCGCGAGACCGGCATTCGCTACGAGATCGAGAGCTACGCCACCGCCGACGACCGCATGCATGTCGGTTGGTTCGACATCGTCGACTCCCCCCCCGCCGACAGCCGCGCCTTCATCTCCCCAAGTGGCGCACGCTGGCACGCCCGCTGGAAAATCTTCGAGCCGTGGCTCGATTGGTTGGTCGGGCTCTGCATCGCGCTCTTGGTCTTCGCCGGCCTCACGCTGCTGCTCTCCGCCCGCGAAGAAGACGACGCTGAAGAGACCGCGGGAAACAGCGAGCCACCCACCGATGGCGACGAGCCCCCCGTCGATGGCGACGAGCCACACGCCGATGGCGACGAGCCACACGCCGATGGCGACGACGAGCAAGTTGCGTCCGAGCCTCGAGCCGAGGCCACGCCGGCCCAGTCCGCAGCCCCACTTCGGCGCGGTTGGCGCTGGGCATCCTACGCCCTGCTCATGCTCCCCATGACGCTGTCGCTGCTCGTCGCCATCGACTTCGTCAAAGACGACGCCTACATCTCCTTCCGCTACGCCCACAACCTCGCCAACGGCGACGGCCTGGTCTTCAACGTCGGCGACCGCCTCGAGGGCTTTACCAACTTCCTCTGGACCCTGGTGCTGACGCCCTTCGAGGCCTTGGGTTGGGACCTCTTCCAGGTCACCGAGGTGCTGGGGTTCCTCTTCACTGCCGGCGTCATCGTCGCCGTCACCTTCACCCTCATGCACTGGCTCGGCGCACGTCGCGACCTCTCGCAGATGTGGGCGGGCATGTGGGTCGCCACCTCCAGCAGCCTCGCCTTGTGGTCGACCAGCGGCATGGAGCAATCCATGACCATGTTCTTGCCGCTCGCCAGCGCGGCGCTGCTCTGGTCCCACGGCGCGGACCACGCCGTCTCGAGCCGCCGGGCGCTGTGGAGCGGCATACTCATGGGCTTGGGCTGCATGAGCCGCCCAGAGGTCCACCTCATCGGCATCGTCGTCGGCTTGCCGTTGGTCTGGGATGTGGTCAAAACCCGCAAAGTCGCGCCCTTCGTGCGCTTCTGGTTCATCGGGTTGCTCGCCATCACCGTCCCCTTCCACCTCTTCCGCTTCTTGTACTTCGGCGCGCTCTTCCCCAACACGTTCTACGTCAAGACGGCTTCGAGCAGCCTCGTCATGCTCGGCGGGTTGGCCAACCTGAACGACATGTTCTCGTTCAATTTGCTGGGCCTCTTGGTGCTGTTGACGCCGTTTGCCTTCCTGCGCAAGGAACACCTGCTCGAGAAGCTGGTGGCCTTGGGCGTGGCGCTGGGCTTCATGGTCTACGTCGTGAAGGTCGGCGCCGACGAGATGCGCTGGCACCGGCTCTATCTGCCAGGTCTCCCCTTCCTCGCCCTGCTCGCTGGCGCGGGAGCCCGCAACCTCGCCGATGCGGTCATGACCCTGGCAGGGAAGCGCAAGTGGGCTGGCTACGTCTTCGTCGTGCTCATGTGGGGGCTCGTGCTGGGCGGCGCCTGGAAGAACTTCAAGTTCACCTACGACAACAGCAGCGGCTTCAACGGCCGCGGCGACATCTCGGGCAACTACCACCCCGACATCGGGAAGTTCATCACGCGCCACGACCGGCCCCACGCCTTGGTCGCCTTCCAGGACATGGGCTCCACGCCTTATCACGCGCCGGACATCGACTTCCTCGACTTCATTGGCTTGGTCGACCGCACCGTGGCCCAAGCGCGCTACACCTATGGGTTGCACCCTTTCATCGCCACCGAGAGCCACCGCAAACAGGCCGATTACGACGCCGACATGCGCAAGTACTTCTACGAGCGCGCGCCAGAGTGGACCGTCTTGACGGCCTATGTCCCGCTCAACGTCGCCGTCGAGGTCGGCAAACGCGTCCTGAAGAATCCCACCCGAGATGTGCTGCGGGGCTACCGCAACAACTCCTATCAGTTCGGCCTCGACGAGCACCCCGAGGAGTTCGACAAGAAGTACGTGTTCGTGCGCTCCTGGGCGCGCTCGTCAACTTACTACTTGTCGCTCTACCGGCGCCGCGACCTCTGGGAGCAGACTCCAGGCGAAATCGTCCTCGACGAGGTGCCCGAAGGCCTCGGCGGGGTGAAAGCGAAGTTCGAAGGGGGCTTGGAGCTCCTCGGCTCCGAGATCGAGACGACCGCGACCGAGCGCCACGAGTTCTTCGTCACGACCTGGTGGCGCGCCCCAGGCGCCATCAGCGACCTGCTCTTCTTCGTGCATCTGAACAAGGAAGGCTTCCAGGCGCCCTTCGATCACCCGCCTGGCGACTGGCTCTACACGCCCGAGCGCTGGAAGACGGGGCAGCTCATCGAGGATCGCACGCTCATTCAGCTGCCGGTCAACGCTTTACCGGGGACTTACCAGGTCAACTTCGGCGCCTGGCATCCGGGGACCGGCGAGCGCCTCAAGCTCCTCGAGGGGCCCGACGACGGGAGCAGCCGGCTGAAGCTGGGCGAGCTGACGATCACGCCGTTGGTGTCGTTGCGAGACCAGCTCGTGCCGCCGACGGACCCGGAAAAACAGCGCAAGTATCCCGACCGGATCATCGATTCGGGGCGGTAGGAAAGGCTCGATTCGCAGCTGAGTTCAAGCGGTTGCTGCCGTCCTATGAATTCGTGGCGGTTCGGGCGTTCGCCGATTGGTTGAACAAGGCCGCGCCCGAGGTCACGGCCCGCGCCTGGTTAAGCTGCGCCAGGTAAACCCAGTCTCTTGCGCTCGCCGCGCTCACCGGCGCTCACCGCGTCGACCTTGCTCGCAAGCCGGGGGCGCGCTACGTTTGGTGGGCGTGGCGGGGACTGATCCCCTCGAGGAGGAGGAGCCGTTGGGAAACCGAGAACGCTCTAGACCCGGGCATGACCGGGCGCGGCGGGCCGGCCTGACCAGCCGAGGCGAGATCGAGCGATTGAGTTCGCGGGAGATCTATCAAGACGAGCGCAACAGCGTACGTCTCGACCAGGTGCGCTATCCGGCCCACCGCGGGTCCAGCGAGCTCGGAACAGGGCAACGGCTGGTGGTCACCTACTCCGACCCGGCCCACGACGGAGTCGTGCTGGTCGCTCTGCGCCCCGATCACAAGATCCTGCTCGTGGAGCAGTACCGTTACGCCGTCAGCCAGTGGATGTGCGAGTTGCCCAGGGGGTACGCGGCGCGGGGAGAGCCGGCCGTGGATGCTGCCATCCGACAGCTCGGCGAGGAGACCGGGTATGAGCCCCTGGGCCTGCCGGTGCACCTGGGACGGGTCGTTCCAGACTCGAGCAAGGTCAGCGATGCACCTCACATCCTGTTGGTTCCTGTCAAGATGAGACCCACGCAACTGCCATCGCCGAAATGTGACGAACCGATCCGCGGGACTCCGCAGGCGGTGACTTTCCGTGACCTCTACGCGCGCTGCACGACGGG
The DNA here is from genome assembly GCA_002789955.1 of Deltaproteobacteria bacterium CG_4_9_14_3_um_filter_63_12. GTDB lineage: Bacteria > Myxococcota_A > Bradymonadia > UBA4248 > UM-FILTER-63-12 > UM-FILTER-63-12. Next base: position 4,086 of record PFUG01000266.1, read on the forward strand.
TGAGATCTGTGATGGATTCACGCTCGCTGCGGTGATCAGGCTGCACCCCCATTTCCCGAATGGGGAGCGATTCGAACCAGACCATCAGATCCTGGGGAAGCCGTACTTAGCCGAAGCAGAGGCTGCCTTTGCCTGGGCCGAGGCTCCCCTTGCGACTCAGGACGACACGGGGCATTGGGAGCGCTGGCTGAGCGAACAGGTGGACCGGGGGACCGCCGCAGTCCAGGCTCGCACCAGACAGATGGAGGCCCTCGGCGTCATCGATGCTCGAGGGAATGTGCTCTCCGAAGTCCTGCCCCGCGACATGTTGCCTGGCTCGAAGTCGAGCGTGGCCACTTGAGGGGTCGCGTGGACCCACCGCAGATGTACGTGGTCGGGGGGCCGTCTGGTAGCGGGAAGTCGATCCTTTTTCCGCCGGATCGGTTCGGTGTCGACTTCTTCTACGTGGACTGGCGGGCAGCGGAGCTGCACGGGAGCCCGCAGGGGATTCCGCCCGAGGTTCGACGGAAAGCGGGCCAGGAATGTGAATCGTTCATCGAGAGCCACATCCTCGATCGGAAGAGCTTCGCCACCGAGACCACGCTCCGCACCAAGGTCGCGCTGTCCCAAGCTACGAGGGCTCGCGCAAATGGCTTCCAGACCACCTTGATCTACGTCTCGACCGATGATCCCGACGTCAACGTCTCGCGCGTCACCGCTCGCGGGCTTGCTGGTGGGCACTGCGCTCCCGAACCGGAGATAAGGGCGATCTACGCCGCCAGCCTCCGCAACCTCCCGGCCGCTGTGAGGGTCTTCGATCGAGTCGAGTGTTTTGACACCACGCCCCATGGAACCCGGCCCTCGCAGGTGGCGACCTTCGCGGCGGGAGAGCTGTCGCGCGTCGCGTGTGCACGACCGACCTGGATCAACGAGTTGCTCCGTTGCTGCGACCAGACGACGCCCCTGTGATGGCGCTGTACGCCGCACCCGATCCCAGCGCCGGGAAGTAAGTCGAGTGTCGAGCGGCTCCTGTTGGCTGTTCAACTCAAGCAGCACAACATAGTGGATCGGTTTGGAGGGGCCCCCTCACATTGCCGATAAGCCCAGCGAACACTTGCCCAGTTTTCGTTACGTCGCAGGCGGCGTAAGCCACCTTCATCAGATGGGTCTTGCCGGTTCCATTGGCCCCAATCAACAGGTTGACGCCTGATGTTGGCTTGAAATCGAGACTCTCGAACGCCGTGATGCGATCGTCACACTCACTCCCATCTATCGGAGGTTGTCACGTCCATCCAACGTCTGAACGTACCACGCCCGAGTAGCTGACCCCGCGGCCGATGGACCTGAGCGCTCACGCCGCCGACTGCGGAACTCGAGCGCGCAAAACGCCGGTCTCGCAAACACTCGCGCCAGCGGCCTCGCCGCGGTCAACGGCCCGCGCGCTCGACGTTGCCCTGGTCCCCACATCACAGTCTCGTTCGACAAGCGCCAAAGCGAGCCATAGAGGTTCGACCGCAAGTCGGGTTGAGAACGGCGAGGACCCGAGCGCCTTTAGGTTGCCTGTCGACAGGGCATCTACAGGCGATCGCCGCCTTTGGGCGACCTGTCGGCAGGGGCACTAAAGGCGATCGCCGCGTTTGGGTGCCCTGTCGGCAGGGCACCTGGAGG
>PFUG01000436.1 GCA_002789955.1 Deltaproteobacteria bacterium CG_4_9_14_3_um_filter_63_12
TTGAACCTTTGAATCGCACCTTGATTCCACAAGAAATGGCGCGTAGCCAACCTGACGAGCCCGGCGATTTTCATGGCAGCTCCAGCAAATGGAGCGAAGTTAGAGGCGAACTTCGCGCCATGGCATCGTACCATTGGCCTCGACCTGATCTCTGCTCCAGAGGATGAGAATATTCACGGAGTGACCCTCAGGTTCGAGCCCAAAGACCCCAACGTGGCAAAGGATAAGGATAAGTGGTTGATCGAGTTCTATCCATATACCGATGGTTTTGCCCATCGTTGGGTTGTGGGTGGGTTCAACGACTTCCTCCAAATGAGTGAAGGGCTTTGTGCAAAGTGGAATCGTCACGTTGGAGATAACCGCCCATGTGGGGAGTGAGAGAGTCACGGTTGAGTTGGTGTTGCCTTGTGCTGCTCAGCGCTTGTTTGCTGGCTTCTTGCGAGCACGAGATCAAGCTGGCCGTCAGCGACCCTGGGATTGATCTCGATATCAAGTATCCAGAATTATTCGGGGACGCCTCAGCCCCAGAGTGTTCCGGTGGCCATGAAGTGAGTCCGTGGGGTTGCGTTCCTGATGCTTGTGCGGTGGTTGACTCCATCCCACCCGAACCACACCGTCCCAGGCGCGCCGCAAGGCCAGTGTGGCTGCTGCCTGGTCTTGGTGGATGGGAGTGCCCCCACGAACGCCCACCCCCCGGTCACCCGTCGCTTGGACCAAGCCCCAAGCTCAACGCTCTGCTCCCAGCCGCTCCAAGACATAGGCCGGCACCTTCTTGTGTCGGTCATCTTTTTTCAACAGCTGCCGATACAGCTCGTAGTGCACCTTCGCCTCTTGCGCCTCCCCCACCCCCCACAGCGCGTCGGCGAGGTTGAGGTGGGCCGCGGTGCGGCGAGGCTCGACGGCGACCAGCTGCTCCAAGAGCTCGATGGCCTCTTGGTGATGACCGCCGAGGTCGAGGAAGAACGCCGCGTCGTTGAGCCGCTGAATGACCGTGGGGGTGTTGGGCAGCTGATTGAAGCGCTCGCACCCGTCGTCGCTGGGCAGGCGAATCACCAGCGAGCCTTCGCTGGGAGTGCAGCGAGCCGAGAGCACGGGCGGGTCGAGGTAGAATAGAGTTTCGAACGCCTCCGAGGCGCCTTTGCTGTCGCCAGCGTCGTAGGCCTTGCGCGCCAAGCGATAGGTCGCGTCGAAGAAGGCCAAAAACGTCTCGTCGCTGTCGACGTGTCCGCCGCCAGCGCCCTCGACGATGCCGAGAACCAAGCGCGCGGCCGGCAGGTCGTCGGCGTCCAGGAGTTGGCGGATGGCTTCCCGCTCGGCGTCGAATGGGCTGTACTCGCTGATGGTGTGCGAGCCGAAGACGTGGTCGTTGCTGTCCCATTTCCAGCGGTGCACGGTGAGCGTTCCACCGGCGTCCAGGTCGCCACAGGCGCCGTGCTCGGCCAGCAGCTCGTCGCCCTGCAGGTCGACGTCCCACCACTCGGGGCTCTCGCAGAGCCGCTCCACCAGCTCGACCTCCGCCTCGGCCTTCCCCTTCGCGTCGCTCCACGCGGCCGTCAGGCGCACCCGCGACGACTCGCCCTCCTCGACAATCCCTTCGCGCAAGGTCAACCGGCCCTGGTCGAACTCTGGATAGGTCGTGGTGCGAAGCTGTGCTCGTTCCCAATCGAAGGGGCTGGCTGCGGCTTGGGAGCTTATCAGTCCTAAAGTCCACCCCAGCATGAGCGCCAGGGCGGCGCTGCCGTGCGTCCAAAATCCCCGAATCCCGCCCGCGCTCCTGCGCTTCGTCGTCCGCATATCGCTATCCGCCCTTCTATGCTCGGCAAGGCTCTAGCGGCCCCCGCGCCAGAGGCCGCAAAAAGAAATCTACCAACAGATCGTTGCAAGTGGACCCAGAAGTCTCTACAGCAGCGTCTTATTTGCTCTCGAGCCAACAGAGCCAACAAGACCACTGCAGGAGGCGGTCCCATGCGCGTGTTATTCGCCGACAAAATTCACTCCAGCGCCCAAATGCGGCTCGCCTCCAATGGCATCGAGGTCTTGGTCCAGGCCAACCTGAAGGATGAGACGCTCTCCGCGGCGCTTCGAGAAGTCCAGCCCGACGTCTTGGTCGTCCGCTCGACCAAGGTCCGGGCCGAGCACGTCATGGCCGCCCCGTCTCTGGGCCTGGTCATCCGGGCCGGAGCCGGCGTGAACACCATCGACGTGGAGAGCTGCGCCAAACGCGCCGTCTTCGTCTCCAACTGCCCCGGACGCAACTCGGTCGCCGTCGCGGAGCTAACCATGGGCCTGTTGGTGGCGCTCGACCGCTTCATCCCCGACAACATCAGCGACACGCGCGGCGGCGTCTGGAACAAAGGGACCTACTCGAAGGCCCGCGGCCTGCACGGCCGCTGCCTGGGCATCATGGGCATGGGCTCCATCGGCCGCGAGGTCGCCGTCCGGGCCCTCGCCTTCGGCATGAAGGTCGTCGCCTGGTGCCCCTTCCTCAGCGACGAGGAAGCCAAGAAGCTGGGCGTCACGCGCCTCGAGACGCCCGCCGAGCTCGCCCGCATCTCCGACGTCGTCACCCTGCACTTGGCGTTGGTCCCGGAGACCCGAGGCATCGCGGGCGAGATGCTCTTCGGCGAGATGCGCTACGGCAGCATGCTGATCAACACCGCCCGCGCCGAGCTCATCGACGACGACGCGCTGCTCGCCGCCATGGACAAGAAAGGGATCCGCGCGGCGCTCGACGTGTTCGCCGGAGAGCCCGCGGAGAACGAGGGCGTCATCAGCGACCGCGTCGCCGCCCACCCGAACGTCTACGGCACCCACCACATCGGGGCGTCGACCGAGCAGGCCCAGGAATCCGTTGCCGCCGAGGTCTGCCGCATCATCGAGGGTTTTGCCACGACGGGGCGCGTGGAGAACTGCGTAAACTTGGCCAAAGACACCGAGGCCAACGCCGTCGTCACGGTGCGCCACCTCGATCGAGTCGGGGTCTTGGCGGGCGTGTTCGAGGTGCTCCGCAGCCGTGGCGTCAATGTGCAGGAGATGGAGAACACGATGCTCGAGGGAGATGAAGCCGCGGTGGCTCGAATCCACGTGCTCGGAGATGTGGGCGAGGACACTCGCGCGCAACTCTGCGCGGTCGAGAACGTCATCGACGTGCGCACCAACGAACTCAAAGGCCGAGAGAAACGATGAGCCCGAATGCAAGCCGCTGCGAGTGGGGAAGATCCCCTGAGATCTACCAACAATATCACGACGAAGAGTGGGGCGTGCCGCTCCACGACGATCGCGCGTTGTTCGAGTTCTTGACTCTGGAGACTTTTCAGTCGGGGTTGAGCTGGCTCACCGTGCTCAAGAAGCGCGTGCACTTCCAAAACGCTTTCGATGGCTTCGATCCGGCGCGGATCGTCCGCTACGACGAGGCCAAGATCCTCAGCCTGCTCGAGGACAAGGGCATCATCCGCAACCGCGCCAAGATCGAGGCGACCATCCAAAACGCCGAAGTGTTCCTGGCCATCCAAAAGGCCGAGGGCTCGTTCGACAAGTGGATTTGGAGCTTTGTCGGCGGCAGGCCCATCGTGAACCACTTCAAGTCCGTCAACGAGGTTCCTCCGAGCACTCCGCTGGCGGACCGAATCTCTGCTGAGCTCAAGGACCGGGGCTTCAAGTTCATCGGTCCCACCGTGATGTATGCCCACATGCAGGCGACCGGGATGGTCAATGACCATATGGTCTCGTGTTTCCGGCATTCGGAGGTGCAGACGGCGCGGCGGTGAGCTTCGACCTTTCGGTGCTTTTGGTTCGACGCAAGCTCTGTCTGATCCGCGCGCTTCGCGCGCTCCAGGCGGGGGCTGCGGCGCGCACTGGCCTCGCGCCGCTGCGGCGCTCGACCCCGCGCTTGCCTGCGCCCCGCTCGGACCTCCAGCCTTCAGACCGTTCGACCGCTGGGGAGCAGTGGACGCTTGGGTGGGAGCTCATGCGTGACTTTGCAAAGGCAACGCCGATAGTTATGGGCGGTCTCACCGCCTTCGGCTTACGGCCCGGCGACGTGGGTTCGAGCGGTCGGAGGGTCGCAAAGGCTTCGGGCGACGTGGGTTCGAGCGGTTGGAAGCGCCCCTTCAGGGCGGATGCCCAGGTTATGGGCGCCGTCGCGATTCGAGCAGCGCCGCACCTGGGCGTTCGTGTGGCGGCCCTGAAGGGGCCGACCATACCAGCCCAGGGCAACACCCTGCTGTTTCAGGGCGTTCGCGTGCCGGCCCTGAAGGGGCCGACCATACCAGCCCAGGGCAACGCCCTGGGGCGCGTCGCCGGGCCTTGTGTCGCGCCCAACGCCGGGGCCCAAACCAGACCTGACCGCAATCCGCCGGAGCCAACTTCGGGCCCCACCGCACAAGAAAAAACGGCTCGTTGACAATACAGGCCGTTGAGCACTACTTTCCCCGGGCGCCGGGCGGCCCTGCTGGGTGACCTCGACGCCTTGACGGGGCTCAGGTCCCGTCCCAAAAGGAGAACAGAATCGCGTCGCGCTGCGGTCTCCCTCATTCGAGGCTGCGGGTCGATACTTCGGAACGACGTTTGGAGGCTCCATGAACACCGTCTCTTTCACCCTCAACGGCGAGCTGACCGAGCTCGAGATCTACCCCGACGAGAGCCTCCTCGACACGCTTCGTGAGCGCTGTGGCATCATTTCGACCAAGAACGGCTGCTCGCCGCAAGGTCAGTGTGGCTGCTGCCTGGTCTTGGTGGATGGGAAGCCCCGAACGAGCTGCGCGACGGCGACCGAAAAGATCGCTGGAAGGGACATCATTACGCTGGAAGGGCTCTCGGGCGACGAGCGCCGGCTGCTCTCCGAGGCGTTCGTCGCGGCGGCGGGCCTGCAGTGTGGCTTCTGCATCCCAGGGTTTGCGCTGCGGACCAAGGCTCTGCTCGAGAAGAACCCGATGCCGAGCCGACCGGAGATCGCCAAGGCCATCGACGCCCACCTCTGCCGCTGCACGGGCTACAAGAAGATCATCGACGCCGTCGAGCTGGTCTCCAAGGCGCGCCTCGGCGAAATCACTTTGCAGCCCGGGACCGACGGCCACGTCGGCCAATCCTTGGCCCGTTTCCAAGGCTTGGCCACCGTCTTGGGCGACCGACCCTACGTCGACGATCTCAAGGCCGACGGGATGCTGCATGGCGCCGTGGTGCTCTCCGCCTACGCTCGCGCCAAGGTCGTGAAGATCGACACCTCGAAAGCCGAGGCGCTCGCTGGCGTCGTAAAGGTCGCGACCTACCAAGACGTCCCCGGTGAGCGTTGGTATGGCCTGATCTACGCCGATTGGGAAGGCTACATCGCCGAAGGCGAAGAGACGCGCTGCGTCGGCGACGTCATCGCCTCTGTCGCCGCCGTCGACCTCCAGACCGCGCGGCTGGCGGCGAGCCTGGTCGAGGTCGAGTACGAGGTCTTGGAGCCGACGCTCGATCCGGCCGAGTCCATCAAGGCCGACGCCCGCCAGGTCAACCCCAAAAAACCCAATCGCCTCTCGACCACCGCGTTCACCCGCGGAGACGTCGACAAGGCCTTGGCCTCGAGCGCGCACACCGTCACTGGCACCTGGCAGACGCAGCGCATCGAGCACCTTTTCTTGGAGCCCGAGAGCTCGCTGGCTGTGCCCCGCGGCACGGGACTGCACCTCTATAGCCAGGGCCAGGGCGTCTTCGACGACCGTCGCCAGGTGGCCAGCTTTCTGGGCTTGCAGCCCGAGGAGATCTTCGTCGAGCTGGTGGCCAACGGCGGC
>PFUG01000357.1:0-5292 GCA_002789955.1 Deltaproteobacteria bacterium CG_4_9_14_3_um_filter_63_12
GGCGTCGATGAGGTTCTCGCGCAAGGTCGCTGCGGCGACGACGGTCTGGGCCTTCGTGCAGCGCACAGCGACGCGCAGCTCCTCGAGCTGGCCGTCCAGATCGTCGTAGCTGTTCAGGACGCAGCCGTCTTCGTTGGCCAACGGCAATGGGTAGGTCTCCGTGATGCCCACGGGCTTGGTGATGGCGATGTGGTAGGTCTTGCCCGTCGAAGGCGTCAGCTCGAAACGCCCCAAACCGTCGTGCACGCTGGAGAAGCGCGCGACGGCGTTGCCGTGGTTGTCCACGACGTCGCCCTCGACGTCGGCCGGCTTGCCCAGCGTGTTCTTCGCCTCGAAGTAGACCCGACTTTGCAGCCCACTCACGAGCTGTCCGCCCTCTGGGAAGAGGGAGAACTGCAGCTTCTTGAGCACGATGGGGATGCGCTTACTGACTGACTCGGTGACGCCTCCGTCCTCGATGAGGACCGTCAGAAGCCCGTCTCCAAGCTGCATCTCTGAGGGCAACGTGAAGCGCACGATGCCGTTGCCGAACTCGTTGGTGCTCAGCGCAACTTCCGGCAAGTCCTCCCCGTCCAACCGAATCGCCGCCCGCAACGGGTGGGAAGCCAGCGCTTCCCCAGTTGGGCGTTTTACCTCGATCGTCGCCTTGACCTCGTCGCCGGCCCCGTAGGCTTTGCGCATGAACTCCAGCTTCTTCTTGATTCTTGGGGGCTCATAAGTGCTGACGATGATCGGGCGTTCGGTGGTCACGCCGTCGAACGCCGTCGTCCGAATCAAGTACTCTCCGCCTTGCACGCCGTCGGGAATGACGAAGTCGTTGGCGACCACACCGGCGTTCATCTGCACGCGATGCTCGATGACGACGGCCCCTTTGGGGCTGATCAACTGGCAGAGTATGCCTTCACTGGGATGCTCGGCCCCCAGGTCCCTGGCGCGCAGGTCCCAAGCCCGGAACCAGACCGTCTCACCGGGTTTGTAGAGGGGCTTGTCGACCTGCACGTAGATGCGTCGACCCACTGCGTACCCCTGAAACACCTTGAATGCCTGCCGCAACTTCTGCGTCTCGGGCGAGTCGCCTCTGACCGTTGGGGACGGAGCTTGTTCCGCAGGAAGTGCGGGCTGGACCGTCTTCTCCCCTTTCGCCTCGGGGTCTTCAGGGGCGACGACAGGCTCGACCAAGGGCTCTTCGGAGGGCGTATCCACCTTGTGGATCGGCTCAGCGGAGGCGTCGGGGCCTTTGGCCACGCTGACCACATCCTCGGTTGCGGCCTTTTCAGGCGGTGCCTTGGCCTTGTCGGCCGGATTGGGCTCGACACAGGCCGTCAGGGAGACGACAAGGGATAAGACGAGCAAACCACGGGACACGAGGTCCACACGGCGCACGACCAAGAACGGGCTGGACATGGGCACCTCCAAAGCTTGTGTCGACACACTCGGTCGACGAGTAAGATGGGTTCGTCGGCGTTTGTGCTGGGCGATTCCGCAGACCGAACAGAATCTTTTTCGCCCCGCGGCCGAAGCTTTGGCCATCGGGCGCGGCCAGAGAGACTCTCAGCGTCGGCCGTTGCTCGCCCGCTTCTCGGCGATTCGGCACACATCGAGCGCTCGCTCGGCCATCGTCGAGACGTCGACGTCCGGCTCGAGCTTGAGCAGCCGCTCGAGATCCAGGATGAAAACCGGCCAGGTCGTGACACCGATGCCGAAAGCGGCATAGTAGCGCAGCTGAGGGAGCCGATGCTCCAGCCCTCTTTGGAGGATGGACACCACCTCGGGGTCGATGTGCTGATGAACCGCGATCAGCGCTATCTTCAGCAGGATGTTCGGTTGGGTCGCCAAGCCGTTCGGAGAGCTGGCGAGGAGCTCGCTCAAGGGAACGATGTCGAGATGCTGGTTCAACACCTCTTCGATGCACTTGAGGTCGGCGACTTTGGGCACCGCCACCGCGACGGAGCTAATCCCAGAGGTCTGGTCCTTGATCAGGGTGAGCTCTCCGAGCTCGTCGCGCTCGACCCACACCAGGTGCAGCGCCCCATCGACCTCCTCCTCGCTCTCGAGGTCGAAGGCGAAGCCCTTCTGGGAGAGCGTATCGACGGCTCTCATGAACCGCTCGAAGAACTCTGGCTCGTTGGGGTCGGGCTCGTTTCTGAGGATGCACTCGATTCGATGCATGGCTTGGCGACGCAGGGGGGTGGAGAGTCGAACGAACGGCTCGTCGGACTCAATGCCGAATGCACTGAGGCGACGAGCCAGCGAAGGCCTTTGCGCTTGGAGGGACAACCCCGACACCCCGTTGTCCACCGAACGCACTGCATCTAATCACAAAGCGAAATCGAATCGGACTCCGAGACTCGCCCCAACACCGTAGTTGGTGGCGGTCATGTCAGTCACCTGTGGGTCTGGCGGCGGGGGATCCCTGAACAACTGAAGGTACTGAAAATACGCATAGGCGCCAGCCAGGATGTAGGTCTTGTAGGGCTTGAGCTGGTAGGCGAGGACGGCCTCAGCGCCCAGCTCGAAGCCTTGGTTCGCCCAGTCGATCTCGGGGCTGCCACTCGGCTTGACCCAAGTCGAGCCAAAGACGTAGTTGGCCCAAGCGCCGCCTTCGACGTTTGGCATCAGGTTGAAGCGCGCCTTGATTCCAAACGACGGGCAATTGAAGGACATCGTGGAGGAGGGGTCGCCCGTGCTGACCAAGTTGCGGTGGCCGTCGTACTGGTAGTTGAAGTTCAGGCCGGCAGCGATGCCGCCCTGGAAACGCAACATCACGGCCGCGTTGGCGCCACCGCCGACGTCGAAGATCGGGTCCCCAGTGTGCGTATTCGTGATCGTGGCGCTGGTCACGCCCACTTTGGCCTTCAGGTCGACGGAGAGCTGAGCTTGGCTCTCGTTTGCGTCGGTGAGGAAGATTGCGACCACCGCAAAGGTGAGGGCGAGTCGAGTGAACATCTTGGTGTGCATGCGAGGAACTCCTCTGTTTTCTAGTCGATGGTCAGGGATACGGAGAGGGGAGGCTTTGGATCGCGGGAAATCCGAACGACGCCGGATGGTACAGCACGCCGACCATCCACGAACCGTGCCTCGCTGAGCTTTCACCCGCAGCCTCTCTACTTGCCCGCTTTGAGCAGGGTTTTCGAGGGCTCCGGACGGTGACGCAAAGTCGGGGGACATTACCTCTAGTGCCGCATTGTGGTCAATCGTCACACTTGCACCTAGCACTTCCTCCCAATCTCGGCGCGACGTGTTGCTCTTGGGCGCCCACAATCGTATACAGGGCCCCTCGAATCCTGGGCGGCCAGCATGGTCGGTGAGACCGTCACACCTGCTCGCATCAGCAATGAGGTTCAAGGAGGTTCACATGAGACAAAGAATTACGCTACTCGCCTTCACCTTGGTCATCGTCGGCCTCTCGGCCGGCTGCAAATATCAACGAGAGGCCAAAGAAGAACAGTCCGAGGAAAAGAAGACGGAGGCTCAAGGAGTCCTCGTCGACGAGCAGGGCGCGCCCATCATGCCCAGCGAGGCCACGGGCACCGAGAAGACCGGGGAACCCCTCAAGCTCCAGCCCAAGAACCTGAAGCTCGACAAGCTCGCTGCTGCCGACGTGAAGAAGATCAACCCGGCTGACCTCGTGAAGACCGCTCAGGGCGGCGCCGACCAGCTTCCCGCACCTGAAGACGTCGCCGAGGCGCCCAAGGACGCCGAGAAGACCGCTTCGGGCCTCGCCTCCAAGCTCCTCACCAAGGGAACTGGCACCGCTCACCCCACCGCCAACGATACGGTGAAGGTTCACTACACGGGCTGGACCACCGACGGGAAGATGTTCGACAGCTCGGTGCAGCGCGGCGAGCCCGCGCAGTTCGGCCTCGGCATGGTCATCCCTGGCTGGACCGAAGGCGTCCAGTTGATGGTCATCGGCGAGAAGCGACGCTTCTGGATCCCGGAAGAGATGGCCTACAAAGGCCGTCCGGGCGCCCCGCAGGGTGTGCTCGTCTTCGACGTCGAGCTGCTCGAGATCACCAAAGCCCCCGAAACCCCTGCTGACGTCGCGGCCGCTCCCGCCGACGCCGAAAAGACCGCCAGCGGCATCGCCTCCAAGGTTCTCAAGGCCGGCACCGGCACCGTCCACCCCGCCGCCGCCGACACCGTCGAGGTGCACTACAGCGGCTGGACCACCGACGGCAAGATGTTCGACAGCTCCGTGAGCCGCGGTGAGACCGTCTCCTTCCCGTTGGACAAGGTCATCCCCGGCTGGACCGAGGGCGTACAGCTCATGGTCGAAGGCGAGCAGCGACGTTTTTGGATCCCCGAAGAGCTCGCCTACAAAGGACGCCCCGGCGCGCCCGCTGGCATGCTCGTCTTCGACGTCGAGCTCATCGGCGTGAAGAAGGCTCCTGAGGCCCCTGCCGACGTCGCCGCGCCCCCTGCTGACGCCGAGAAGACCGCCAGCGGCCTCGCCTCTAAGGTCCTCAAGGCTGGCACCGGCACCGTCAAGCCCACCGCGGCCGACAGCGTCGAGGTGCACTACAGCGGCTGGACCACCGACGGCAAGATGTTCGACAGCTCGGTCCTGCGCGGACAGCCCGCCAAGTTCGGCTTGAGCAACGTCATCGCCGGCTGGACCGAAGGGTTGCAGCTCATGGTCGAGGGCGAGCAACGTCGTTTCTGGATCCCCGTCGACCTCGCCTACGGCGGCAAACCCGGTCGCCCAGAGGGGATGCTCGTCTTCGACGTCGAGCTCCTCAAGATCGAGAAGTAGTCGCTCACTGCTGCGACCCATTCACGAAGAGGCCCGGAGCGCTGCGCTCCGGGCCTCTTTGCGTCGTGCCTTCGGCATCGGCGATACGGCCTCGCTCGTAGGGGCGGCTGGCGGCCGCCTTGGACAGGCGATGCCGTAGGGGCGGCCGGCGGCCGCCCTGTCTGCCCCGCCTGCAGTTTACGAAAGCGAGAACCTATAAGGGATCCTCAACGTCCTAGACTCCCAACGCAGCTCGGGCGGCGGCGCTGGCAGCTTGCCCACCGAACGGGCCGAGTCCAGCGCGGCGCGATCGAGCAGCTCGAAGCCAGAAGAACGGGCCAGCTCCACCTCTACGATCGTGCCGTCGGCATCGATGTGAACATCGACCAAGGCGGCGCCCTCGAGGCCTGCGCGACGCGCCGAGCGGGGATAGCGCTTGGCGTCCTCGAAGAGGGGCTCCACCTCTCGTTTGTAGCGCTCGGTCAGGGTGTCGACGTCGACGTTGACCACGACCTCTTCACGCGGCTCGAGGCTGCGCTCGACGTCGTCGCCCCCCT
>PFUG01000357.1:5615-5789 GCA_002789955.1 Deltaproteobacteria bacterium CG_4_9_14_3_um_filter_63_12
TCCTGCTCGCCTTCGGGCGCGAGGACGAGCAGAGGGGCCACGGTCGCAAAGCGATCCGTGGACGTCGCGGCGACCAGGTCCACCAGCTCGAACTGCCGCTCCAGCACGTGCTCGAAGAGGGGAGCCCAGAGCACGAAGACCAGCAAATGCGCGCACGCCGACGCCAACAGCGCC
>PFUG01000117.1 GCA_002789955.1 Deltaproteobacteria bacterium CG_4_9_14_3_um_filter_63_12
CTGGGAGCTGCTCTTGCCCGCCCAGATGGGCTACCGCTATCTACATGCCAGTGGCTACACCGGTTACCAAGGCCCCAGCGAAGTGGTCAGTCACGGTGTCGAGGTGCTCTTTGGGCTCGAAGTGCTCTACTGGCTCGAAGACGGTGGTGCTTTCGACCTCCGCGCCAGCATGGGCTACACGCACTTCTTCGGCGAGGATGCGCAGTGGTTTTTCGGCAACCCGACACTATCGGTGGGTGCTGCGTTTTAATTAAGATCCTTTCCAGGTCCGGCTCACTGCGCCGGCACAAAGAACGCCGACGTAACAGCCCCAACGTTGCGGTCGGTGGCGACGCCGTCCTTGAAGGAGATGTGCAGCAGGCGCTCCAGCTCGTTGGGCAGGTAGAACGTGCCCATGGGCTCGTCGTCGATGGGCATACATTGCGGGTGCCACGCCTGCCAATGAGAGGGGTTGCAGCGCCAGGGATAGAGCAGATCGTCGAGGCTGACCAAGCGCGTCAGCGCGTCGATGAGCGGCCCTAAACCGTTGGCGGTGGCGGGTTGCGAGAGGATGGCCAGGGTGCCCTGGATTTCGGCGGGCAGCGCCTCGGCCACGATGGTCTCGAAGACCATGCCGTGCAGCCAACCGCCGGTCGCGCCCACGGTCCACTCGAACGTGTCGGTGGCCAGGTCGCTGGGAATGTACTGCTCGTAGACGACCTGCGCGCCGAAGCTCGCCCCCGTCGTGTCGTCGTAGGCGATGAGCTGCATCCAGCCGCGGTGCGCGCGGCTGACGCGAATGTGGACGGTATAGGTCCCCGGTCCCGGCAGCGCGCTTCCTAGCGGGTAGCGCGAGCCGTCGGCGTCCTCCGCCTCCAGCTCGACTTGGGGTCCGAAGGGGGAGCGACTGATGAACGTGCTGCCTTCGGAGATGCCCTTGATGATGCCTGGGTAGCCCAGCGCCTGGCCCTCGAGCCCGTCAAACGCTGGGTCGCGGGGGTGATGCACGTAGGTGGTTGGGATGCCAGCGGGGACGATCATGTGTCGGTCCGAGCCGCCGACGACGGGGATGTGGAGGCCGTGGCTCAAGTGGTTTTGCCAGAAGCGCAGCGCCTTGTCGTTGAAGCCGCTGCCGCCGTTGAGGATGGCGTCGCGGATGAAGGGGTTCTCGACGCCGTTGGCGGCGACGTCCGCGTCGAGGCCCTCGAGGGTGGAGCCGGAGGCGAAGCCCGCCCAAGGTCCGTTGAACACCTCGACGGCGTCGATGCCGGGCGTGTCCCAGAGCCAGTTGCTGCCGTCGGCCGGGTGGTTCACCGAGAAGAGCCCACCCTGGGCGTGGGTCTCGGCGATGGCGTCGTTGTGGCGCTGATTCTGGGTCTCAGTGCCTTGGATCTCGTGGTCGACAAACGACTGGATGCCCCAGACGCCCGCGTGACCGCCACCGCCGTACTCTTCGCCGGGCACCAGGATCAAGTAGTCGTGGACGAACAAGGGGTCGGCGATGGCCGCGGCGGTGCGGTGATCGGTGACAGCCTGAAAGTCCAGGCTGTTGCCGGCCAGTTGCGGGTAGGCGGCCAGAAACTGCGGGTCGCGGTAGGCATCGGCGATCTTGATGGCCATGGAGAGCTCGTCGCCCCCTTGGTTCGCGGCGTCACCAGAGTAGGTCGTGTGGTAGTGCAGGTCGCCGCGATACCAGCCGGTGGCCGCCGTGGCCATGTTGGGCTCCCCGTCGACGGGGACCATGCTGGTCTCGGGCGGCGGACCGAAGTCGAACTCCTCGTCGATGGCGGTGTCTTCGGGGCCCTGGTCGAAGCTCTCGGCCTCTTGCAGATCGGTCGGCGTCAGGTCGTCTGCGGCTTCGTCCGCCGTGGAGTCGCTGGCTTGGTCTTTGGCCACGTCCGTGATCGAGGCCTTGGGATCGTCCTCGCAGCCCGCGGTGAAGAGGAGCGCCGCGGCGCACAGGGCGAGAAGAAGACGGATTGGGAATGACTTGAGCATCGGTTGTGGGCTCGGTGAGGGTGGAGGAAGAGACGCCGGACGCCGCTTTGGAGTTCGTTGTCAGGGCGCAGCAGCCTCCTTCATACTCGGGACGCACCACTCTTGAGAAGAGAGATGGAGGTCGGTCTCATGCGAAGGTGACGGCGCGCCCCAAAGAAAGAAGAAAGCAAAAGGGGGTCCGGGGGACTAAGTCCCCCGGCGGGTCAGGGCAGAGCCCTGCCTGGTCAGGGCGGAGCATTGCCTGGTCTGCCTCCCTAACACAGCCCCCCTCAAGAGAGAGCATGAACACTCGTCGCCGAGTTGGATTTTGGTTGGGTCTCTGTGGCGGCATCGCGCTGGCGGTGCTGAGCCGCAGCGGCGTCGCGTTGCCCATGTCCGCTGCTGCCGTGCTGACCTTGGGGGTCGCCTGGACCATGGCCTGCTGGTGGGTGAGCGAGAGCCTCCCCATTGCCGCGACGTCGCTGCTCCCGCTGGCCGTTTTCCCGCTCGCCGGGGTCCTTTCGCCAGCAGTGGCCGCTGCAGGCTACGCCCATCGTTTCATCGTTCTGCTGGGCGCTGGATTCATGGTCGCCTTGACGCTCGAGGCCCACGGCCTGCATCGCCGCCTGGCTTTGGGCATCATGAAGCGCATCGGCACCAGTCCGGCGCGGGTGATGGTCAGCTTCATGGCCGCCACCGCCGGCCTGTCAATGTGGATCTCCAACACGGCAACCACGCTGATGATGCTCCCCATCGCCATGGCCGTGCTCGGGCACAGCACCGATTCGGGCGAGGAGTCTGAAGTTGACAGCGAGAGCCCGAACGGCCGCTACACCATCGCGCTGCTGCTCGGCGTCGCGTTCGCGTCCAACATCGGCGGCATCGCCACGCCCATCGGGACGCCTCCCAACCTCATCATGGTTGGCGTCTATGCCGAGGTCACGGGCAAGACCGTGAACTTCGCGCAGTGGCTCGCCTGGGGCCTGCCTTTCGTGCTGTTGTTCGTGCCCATCACCGGCTGGTGGCTGTACCACAGCGCCAAGCTGCCGGCGGATTTCGCCCTCGCCGACCCCTCGCAGCTCGAACGCATGCAACGGGAGCTCCCCGTCATGAGCCGAGCGGAGCGACGAGTCCTGGTGATCTTCTCGCTCACCGCCCTGGCGTGGATCACGCGGGCCGGCGTCGACTTTGGCTCCTGGGGCTCGCTTGCAGGGTGGCAGGCTTGGTTCCCCAAGGGCACCGAGGTCGACGACTCGACGGTCGCGGTCATCAGCGCCTTGGTCATGTTCTGTGTGCCGGTGGGCGACGGCACGGAGGCGCGGCTGCTCGAGTGGCGAGTGGCGAAACACATCCCGTGGGGTTTGCTGCTGCTCTTTGGGGGCGGCATCTCGTTGGCCCGTGGTTTCGAGGCCTCTGGCCTCTCTGCGGCCATCGGCCACGGGCTGTCTGGGTTCACCTCGCTGCCGTTGGTGTGGTTGGTCTTGCTCATCGCCCTGTGTGTGACGTTCCTGACTGAGGTGACCTCGAATACGGCCACGACCACCCTCCTCATGCCCATCCTGGCGGCCGCCAGCGTCGCGGCCGCCATAGACCCGAAGCTGCTCATGGTTCCTGCCGCCATGAGCGCCTCGTGCGCGTTCATGTTGCCCGTCGCTACCGCCCCCAACGCCATCGTCTTCGGCAGCGGCCGCGTCCCAATTCTGGCGATGGTCCGGCGTGGTTTTGTCCTCAACCTCATCGGCGCGGTCTTGGTCACCGCAGTCATTATGGCCGTTCGCTAGCCTTCAGCGAGGGGTCGGGTCGAGTCCAGAGGGGTCGGGTCGAGTCTTGTCAACTTGTTGCGCGCATCCTGCGGGCCAACCCTCCGGGTTTGCCCGGCTCTCCGCCATCCATGGCTCCGAGTTTTCTCGCCGGAATGTTGGCCGGAGGGTCGGGTCACGTCACGAGAAGTTGACAAGTCGCGACCCGACCCCCGAGAAGTTGACAAGTCGCGACCCGACCCCTGTTCTCAGTTGCATCCGCAGCCCACTCGAACTAATTAGCGAGTCGCTGATTTCCAGCTTGAGGAGAAAGGATCATGGCGCAAGAGTTCATCTATTCGATGAAGGGCCTGAAGAAGGCCTCCCCAGCAGGTAAGACCATCCTCGACGGCATCTGGCTGTCGTTCTACCCGGGCGCCAAGATCGGCGTCATCGGACCCAACGGAGCCGGAAAGTCCACGATCCTGCGCGTCATGGCCGGAATCGACACCGAATACAACGGCGAGACCTGGCTCGACCCCAAAGCGAAGGTGGGCTTCCTCCCCCAAGAACCCCAGCTCGACCAGAGCCTCGACGTGCGCGGCAACATCGAGCTTGGGCTCGCTTACCAGCGCGGTCTCCTCACTCGCTTCGAAGAAATCTCCATGAAGTTCGGCGAGGAGATGAGCGACGACGAGATGAACGCGCTCATGGAAGAGCAGGGAAACCTGCAGGACAAGATCGACGCCGCGAACGCCTGGGATCTGGACCGCATGGTCGACATCGCCATGGACGCTTTGCGCGTGCCAGCGGGCGACGCCAACGTCGCGACGCTGTCCGGCGGAGAGGCGCGCCGCGTGGCGCTCTGCCAACTGCTGCTCCAAAAGCCCGACCTGCTCCTGCTCGATGAGCCCACCAACCACCTCGACGCCGAGACCGTGGCCTGGCTGGAGCGTACCCTGCGCGATTACGAGGGGACGGTCATCATCGTCACCCACGACCGCTACTTCCTCGACAACGTCACGCGCTGGATCCTAGAGCTCGAGAGCGGCAAGGGCCTGCCTTTCGAGGGCAACTACAGCGACTGGCTGCAGCAGAAACAGGACCTCCTCGCCAAACAAGAGAAGCAGACCTCGGTGCGCTCCCGCACCCTGGCCCAAGAACTCGAGTGGGTCCGCATGGGCCAAAAGGCTCGCCAAGCCAAGTCCAAGGCGCGGTTGCAGCGCTATGAGCAGTTGCTCGAAGAGGCCAAGTCGGACGACGACTCGCGCAAACAGGCCGAGATCATCATCCCGCCCGGTGAGCGCCTCGGCGACATCGTGGTCGAGTGCAAGGACCTCTGCAAAGGCTACGGAGACCGCCTGCTCATCGACAACCTCACCTTCTCGCTCCCCCGCGGCGGCATCGTCGGCGTCGTCGGCGCCAACGGCGCCGGCAAGACCACCCTCTTCCGCATGATCACCGGCCAAGAGCAGCCCGACTCGGGCACCCTCACCGTCGGTTCGACGGTCAGCATCTCCAACGTCGACCAGAATCGCGACGACCTCAACAACGCCCTGAACGTCTGGGAGTGCATCACCGGCGGGCAGGACATCCTCCACATCGGTCGTCGTGAGATGAACTCCCGCGCCTACTGCGGCACGTTCGGCTTCAAAGGCGGCCTGCAGCAGCAAAAAGTCGGCACCCTCTCTGGCGGCGAGCGCAACCGCGTCCACCTCGCCCGAACCGTGCTGAAAGGCGGCAATCTCCTGCTCCTCGATGAGCCGTCGAACGATCTCGACGTCGCCACGCTGCGCGCACTCGAGACCGCGCTCGAGTCCTTCCCCGGCTGCGCCGTCATCATCACCCACGATCGCTGGTTCCTCGATCGCCTGGCCACGCACATCCTCGCCTTCGAAGGCGACTCGCAGTGCGTCTGGTTCGAGGGCAACTACCAAGACTACGAGCGCGACCGAAAGGTTCGCCTCGGCGAAGACGCCGACCAGCCCAAGCGCATCAAGTACAAGCCGCTCACGCGCTAGTGTAAACCGTCATGACTCTCCATGTTTATTGACTGCAAGGAGCGCCCCCAATCCTCAGGAATTCTTCAAAAATACCGGCATGTTGTTGATTACAGAAAAAAGAAAGTCATTGGGGGTCCGGGGGACAAAGTCCCCCGGCGGGTCAGGGCAGAGCCCTGCTTCCCTGAAAGGCCACGCTCATAAGCACGGACACATGTGAAGCGTTACACTAGTCTCTCGAACCACAAACCCCGCCCCGAGCGGGGTTTGTGGTTTTGGGTCTGATCCGCGCGCTTCGCGCGCTCCAGGCGGGGACTGCGGCAAGCTCGGGGCGGCCTCACCCCCATTGGCTTTCGCCCCGGCGACGTGGACTCGGGCGTACTGTGGTGCGCAAAGGCTTCTGGCGGCGCGGAATCTGGCGTCTTCTTTCTCCCTCCTCTTCGTGTTCTTCGTGTCCTTCGTGGTGAAACCTGAGCCCTGAGCCCCAGCAGAGCTCCAAATAAACCTGACCCGTTTTGACCGCGGCTGGTAACAATGGTGGATAGAATCAGGAACCCAAGGACTCTCCGGTGACCACGGCGAGAAAAATACTGAGCAACCAAGCCTTCGACGACCCTCAGGCGTTGCTCGAAGCGTTCAAGGCCCGCGACCAACGCGCCATCGCCGAGGTCTATCGGCAGCACGTCAAGGGCATCACCCGCTTGGTGCAGCGCGTCTTGGGGCCCGACAACGAGCGCGACGACCTCGTGCAAGAGGCCTTTATGTGCGCCATCGAAGGCGCCGCCGGTTTCCGCGGCGACGCCAGCAACTTCGGCGCCTGGCTCAACCAGATCGCCGTGATGCGCGTGCGCCAACGGATTCGCAAGCGCCGACTGCGCCGCTGGTTGAGCTTCCGCGAGCCGGAGGCCATGCCGGAGCGCGTCAGCTCCGTCGGGCAGCCCGCCGAGCGCCTCGCGCTCAGCCGCGCTTACCACATTCTTGGCCAACTCAACGCCGACGACCGCATCGTCTTCGGGCTGCGCTTCATCGATCGACAATCAATCCCCGAAATCGCCGAACTTTGTAAAATCTCCTGCGCGACGGTCAAACGACGACTCACACACGCCGACGCCCGCTTCAGGCTCCTCGCCGGAAAGGACATGATTCTGCGTGACTGGCTCGTTGGTGAGGTGGAGCTATGAACGAAAAGCCCCGCGAGCTCTATGGGGCTATCGCGCGTCTACAAGACGAGGAGCGAGCCCGCATCCCCTTCGAGGCCAACCTCGGCGCGCTGCTCGAGGTGGTCGGCGGCGCTCGCCAACCCAAGCCGCGGCGAGCTCCGCTGTGGCTGGTCTGGAGCTCGGCGGTGGCCACCTCGGTGGGCCTGACCCTCGGCATCCTCTGGACGCTCGGCGCTTTCGCCCCAGCTCCCGAGCTCGCCCCACAACTGGCCCCGTCCCCGCAACTCGAAACCCCACCTGCCACGCCTGACGTCCTGACGGCCACCGCAGGGATGGTGGTGCAACCCGTGGGCCCCGCTCAGACCTTGGTGTTCGCAGACCAGACCCAGCTCATCGTGGCCTCAGGGGCGCACCTCAGTGTCATCGGCGAGGCCCAGGTGACGCTGCATTCCGGCACGCTGAGCTTCGCCGGCGCGCACCGCGCAAACAATGGCTGGCTGCTGAAAGCGGGGCCCTATGAGGTGTCCGTCCTCGGCACCCAGTTCGAAATGCATTGGCAACCCGAAGCCGAGCGCCTCACCGTCATCGTCTCTCAGGGCAGCGTGCGCGTCAGCGGCCCAGGCGGCGCCCAGGTCGTCGCGGCCGGCCATGATTGGGCCAGCGGCGAGCAGACCGCCGCCACGGCAGACCCAGACCGAACGACCGAACCCACCGCAGCCGAGGCCGACCCGACCCAAGCGCCCTCAGAGCCCGTCGCCTCGTCCATCGGTGAGCAAGCCCGCAGCCCCGACCCCAAGAAAAAGCCCACGCCGCCTCGAGCTCCCGACTGGAAGGCGCTCTACGAGCGGGGCGACTACGTGGCCGCTCTGGCCGTCGTCGAGGAGCTGGGGTCGGAGTCGCTGTTGAAGAAGCTATCGGCCGACGAGCTGACCATGCTCGCCGACACGGCCCGCTTCGCCAAGGACATTTCCTTGGCGAGCACGGTGTTGAAGCGCTTGCGCACGCGCTTTGCGGGTGGTACGCAGGCGCAGCTAGCGGCCTATACGTTGGGGCAGATCGCCGGCGACGACGACGAGGCGAGCCGCTGGTTCGAGACCTATCTCGAGGAGGCTCCGGAGGGCGAACTGCGAAGGGAAGCCATGGGACGACTGCTTGAGCTCCACACGCGGACAAAGTCTGATAAAGCGCGGGCGCTGGCCAAAGCCTACCTGAACACCTACCCGCACGGTCCGCATGCGCCGCTGGCGCGGCTGCTCGAAGCGGAGAAGGGTGTTGAATGAGCGCCTGGCGGCCTGGTTGCTGATGGCCGCGCTCTGGCTCGTGCCTGTCGCTGCTACGGCTGGGCCCGATCGCGTCGTGCTGGCGGTCAGCGAGGAGAGCCGCCCGGCCAAGCTCCTCGAGGCCGAGCTGTGGGCTTTGGGCTTCGAGGTGGTGCGCTCGAGCGCGGTCTTCGCGGAGGTGACGCCGGCGCAGCTCGACGAGATCGCGCAGAGTGAGCAAGCCGTCGCCGCCATCGCGCTGACGGGCGAAGGGAGCCGTGTCAGCGTCTGGATCGCCGACCGCGTCACGGGCAAGACCCTGCTGCGCACGCTGGATTTGAGCCAGCGCGACAGCGAGGAGCAGGCCGCCATCGTGGCGCGCAAGACGGTGGAGTTGTTGCGCGTGAGCTTGGTGGAGCTCTCGTTTCCTGCCGGGTCGGAGCCCGAAGTGGCGCCCGTTCAGGAGGTGGTCGAGCCCGGTCCTGCCGTTCTGGCCGTGGTCGAGGAGGAGACGCAGCGGCCGCCCGAGATTCCGGTGTGGCGGTTGGCCGTGTGGAGTGGGGTGGAGCTCGGCAGCCTCGAGCTCGGCCTGGTGCCCAGGATCGGGCTGGGACTGGTGAGGCGTCTCTTCGAGGGCTTCGATGTACTCGCGCTGGCCGTCTTTCCTTTCGTCGGCAGCGCCCATTGGTGGGGCAGCTGGAGCGGTGCGGTGGTGCAGGGCGAGGCGAGCGCCGAGCTTTGGACGGGCACAGCGGCGCTGGGCGTGGCGTGGCGAGTCTGGCAGAAGGGGGTGTGGAGCCTGCCCGTCGAGCTTCGTTTGGGCGTGGCGTGGACCCACTTCGTGGGGAGCGGCGCGCCGCCTCTTCAAGGCCATGACGGCACTCTGGTGGGACCGCTCATCGAGGCGCAGTTCGGCGCGCGGCGGCAGTTCGGCAAGGAGCTCGGCGTGCGCTT
>PFUG01000649.1 GCA_002789955.1 Deltaproteobacteria bacterium CG_4_9_14_3_um_filter_63_12
TTCCCCAGCCCAAGGTGCAACCTTGGGCAACCGACGCCCGCCCGCGCGATCCCACAAGTGTACAAACTCCAGGGAAGTGTACAAACTCCAGGCCTCTCCCACGAAGTGGGAGAGGGTGGGCGCAGGACGCTGCGCCCCTACGCCAATTTCTCAGGGCGGATGCCAGCATCGCAACAGCTCGGGAAAACCAGGAGCCCTTTTGATGACACCACATGCGGGGCAGGTGGTGCCGCCGCAGTCGGCAGCGCTCTCGTCGCCGTTCATGATTAGGTCGGTGCAGGTCGCGGCCGCGCAGGTGTTCGTGGTTGCGTCGCAGACATCCTCCGAACAGTCCGTGCCCACGCTGCACGTGGCTCCGACGCTACAAGGAGCGCAGTCGGGCCCGCCGCAGTCCACATCGGTCTCCGAGGAGTTCAGGAGGCCGTCGGTGCAGGCTGGGTCGACGCAGACTTTCGAACGCGCAATCAGAGTCCCATCGAGGTTCAAACAGCCTTGACCCGCTCAGGTCTTAGGGATATCGAGCCGCCACTTGTCTGACCGGAGCGAATCGGGAACCTTCAACAGCGAGGGTCAATGGGGTCACCCGGTTCCCCTGGTTCGGCCTGAAGCTGCGACGACGGCATCGGTTCCTGTCCGCGCAAGCCGCCAAGCCGAACGCTCGACAACCCGCGACACCGCATCCAGGGGCGAGTAGGGTGCCGCCATGGCTTTCACCGTCCAGACCGACACCACCGCCTTGGAGTTCATCCTCGCCCTGAACAAAGGCATGTCCAAGCAGAAGGCCAAGGACCTGCTGAAGAACTCGCACTTCACCTGCGACGGGGTCGCGGCCAAGCTGTTGCCGTCGACGCCCCTGGCGCAGGGTCAGAGCATCGAGATTTTCAAAGGGCGCGCGGTGACGGTGGCCAACGTCCACCCCAGCCGCAGCGGGCCGGTCGTCATCAAGCACGAGGACGAGTCTCTCCTCATCGCCGTCAAGCCCGCTGGCGTGCTCTCGTGCAACGACCGAACGCAGCCGGGCGTCGCCTTCACCAAGGTCTTGCAAGACTATTTGACGACCCGCGAGCGCCGCAAGATCTACGTCTGGATCGTCCACCGCCTGGACCGCGAGGTCGAGGGGTTGCTGCTGTTTGCGAAGACCGAGGAGATTCAGCAGCGCCTCAAGGACGACTGGAAGCAGACCAAGAAGCAGTATTTGGCCTTGGTCGAGGGCAAGCCGAACCCACCCAGCGGCACCATCGAGAGTTGGCTGCGCGACACACCGTCGCACAAGGTCGAGGTGCACAAGGTCGAGGTCGAGGGCTCGGTGTTCGCGAAGACCGAGTACAAGACGCTGAAGTCCATTGGCGCCTACCGGCTGCTCGAGATCACGTTGCACACCGGCAAGAAGAACCAGATTCGCGCGCATTTGGAGTCGATCGGCTGCCCCATTGTGGGCGACCGCAAGTACGGCGCCGACGACTCAGTCGTGCGGCAGGTCCGCTTGGTCGCGTCGTCGCTCGAGCTCACAAATCCGGTGACGGGAAAAATCGTCGCCGTGCGCTATGAGCCGAAGGCGTCGTTCTATGCGCCGTCGAAGCATCAGGACGAGCGGTACAAGTAGTTGGGACGCCTGTCGCACTTTTCGCGTCTTTGGGTTGAAAACCAAAACGATTTCTCTCCGACAAGAGCTTCTGTTTCGTCATCGACGGCTCGAAGCACTACTACTACAACGACGTGACAACCAATACGCTGGCAGCGAGCTGCGCTACACCCTCGACCCCGACGACGCAGAGGACGCCTGGCCGAGGCTCAATTCAGCCATGGCATCTGCCCCTCGTGTGAGCACAGGGCGCTCGCCGAAGACGACGAGCACTAGGCCTGAGTCGCGCTCATGGCGCCAGCGTCAGGCGTACTGGACGCGCAGGGCACGAACGATTGCGCCAGTCATCGTATCTGCTAACAGTGTGCGCCTTCACTGCTGCGCAGGAGAATGCCCATGGCCCTGTTCCAGAAAGCCCCCCGCAATCAAGAAGAGGCCGACGCCTACGGGCCCCTCGACGTCTCGCCCGCCGAGGTCCTCGATTACGACGAGGAGCGTTGGTACAAAGAAATCTACCGTGGCGACGTGCCGCAGCTCACCATTCGCGCCATCGTCGTCGGGTCGTTGTTGGGCTTCCTGCTGGCCTTCACCAACCTCTACATCGGCCTCAAGACGGGCTGGGGACTCGGCGTCGCCATCACCGCGTGCATCGTGTCCTACGCGCTGTGGGGCGGGCTGCGCAAGCTCGGTGTGGTCAAGACACAGATGACCATCCTCGAGACCAACTGCATGCAGTCGGCGGCCTCGTCTGCGGGCTACGCCACCGGCGGCACCATGGTTTCGGCCATCGCGGCGCTCCTGATGCTCTCGGCCACCCCCCAAAACCCAGGCGGCGAGCACCTGCCGTGGCTCGTCCTGTCACTGTGGACGCTGTTCTTGGGGGCGCTTGGCACCGTGCTGGCCATCCCCATGAAGCGCAACATGATCAACCAGGAGAAGCTCCGCTTCCCGTCGGGGACCGCCGCCGCCGTGACCCTGCAGTCCCTGTATTCGCGTGGCAGCGATGCGGCGAAGAAGGCGCGCGTCCTGCTCTGGTCAGCGTTGGCGGCGTCCATCTTCCCCTTCCTCATCGAGCTGCAGCTCCTCACCAGCCAGGTCAAAGATGAGGTCACCGGCGCCTTCATCACCGTCCGCGGGGCCATCATGCCCGGCGACTCGAAGCTCTTCGACTGGTTGCCGGCGCTGGGGTCGCATGTGGTGGACGGCAAGACGGTCCACAATCAACCATCGGACTGGACCCTGGTCATGGACCACAACCCGGTCATGATCGCCGCTGGCGCCCTCGTCGGGATGCGTGTCGCGACCTGGATGCTGTTGGGCGGGCTCGCTCTAGCCTACGTCCTGGGGCCCATGGGCGCCCTGGCCGAGTGGACCAACACCGCTGGTCAAGTCGTTCACGCCACCAGCGAGCCTTGGAAAGCCTGGAAGGAGATCGGCATCTGGTTCGGCGTGCCGATCATGGTGGTCTCCGGCTTGCTCTCCTTCGCCCTGCAGTGGCGCACCATTGGCCGCGCCCTCAAGGGCCTACGCAACGTCGGCGGCGGCAGCAACCTGGTGAAAGAGACCGAAGTGCCCCTCCCCTGGTTCGCCTGGGGCACCGTCTTCTCAGGTGCTGGCGTCATCTTGGTCGCTCACATGTACTTCGAGATCCCCTTCTTCTACGGCATCCTCGGCGTCGCTCTGACCTTCATCTTGGGCTTGGTCGCCTGTCGCGCGACGGGGGAATCGGACATCACGCCGGTCGGGGCTATGGGCAAGCTGATGCAGCTCACCTATGGAATCCTCATTCCCCAGTCGACCACGGCCAACCTCATGACGGCGAGCATCACCGCCAGCTCGGCCGGCTCCGCGGCCGACCTGCTCAACGATCTGAAGAGCGGCTACTTGCTGGGCGCCAACCCTCGCCGCCAGTTCATGGCGCAGTTCATCGGCATCTTCTCGGGGACGGTGGCGACGGTGACGGGCTTCTACCTGCTCGTGCCCGACGCCACCGCGCTGTTGGGCGAGGGCACGAGCGCGCCCAAGTTCCCCGCTCCCTCGGCACAGGCCTGGAAGGCCGTCGCCGAGGTCTTCCGCGACGGGCTCGCCAACCTGCACCCCATGCACCAACAGGCCATCCTCTGGGGCCTCGGTGTAGGCGTCCTGATCGTCGCCCTCGAGCAGCTCCTCCCCAAGTTTCGCGAGGTCCTGCCGTCCGCGACGGGCATCGGGCTTGGTATGATCTTGCCCTTCCAGTACCCGCTCTCCATGTTCCTCGGCGCGTTGATCGCTTGGTTCTGGACCAAGCGCTCTCCCAAGTCAGGCGAAGCCTACATCGTGCCGCTCGCCGCGGGCATCATCGCCGGTGTGTCCATCATGGGCGTGATCGTGGCCGTCTTGAACAACCTGGTCTTCACCTAAGTTCTCCCTCGGAGAATCTTCACCTAAGTTCTCCCTCGGAGAATTCGATGCAAAGTCGGGCTGCTGCGCAGCTTCTCTGGCCCCTGCGGGGGCAGTCGTTGCGGGTGCTCGTCCTGCTACGAGGGCCAACGCCCTCGGGGTTCAGCCGAGAGGTCGCCTCTCTGCAGGAGCGAAACTGAGCAGCGCTCTCGAGCCTTTACGGCTTGGGGACTCGCAGCGTCGCCGACGCCATGGCCGTGCCACTGAGCCCGAAGAGCACGGTCAGAGGATGCAAGGTCATTCCCAACTTGACGTGCCCCCACCACAGCTCCGGGCCAACCGCGCCAACCCCCACCGCGATGGCCAGCACGACGACCAGCAATATCGAAGCTGGGATTGGGGTCCCCTCGTAGTACTTCACTTTGCCGGACTCGGGGTCAGCGAGGCTGTCCATCGTGACGTTGTAGCGGGCGAGACGAGAGATGCCACAGGCGACGAAGTAGATCAGCAGAATGGCGTCCCAACCTCCGCGCATCCCCAGCGTGTAGGCCAGCGTCGCGGGCGCCACACCAAACGACACGATGTCGGCGAGGGAGTCCATGTCCGCTCCGTAGACCGAATGGCGACGCTTGCGCGCGACGATGCCATCGAGCGCATCGCAGACCAGGGCTAGGGGCAGCAGCCCCATGGCCCACCAGACGTAGGCCAGGTTCTGAGTATCCAGGTAGTTCAGGCACAAGAAGATCGAAGCCGTCCCGCACGAGGCGTTGCCGATGGTCAGGACGTCTGCAGCGGCGAGCTCGCGAATCAAGGTGAAGTGCTTATTCTTGGCGGCTCTCTCGCTCATCGGACGTCCCCGAAAATTGCGCTGCATACCCAACGCGTCCACAGGATGCTCGCCCCGTTCCTACCGGAGAGACCGTGCTTTTGCGAGGCGCAGTGGCTGTGGGAAGGGAATCTGCGTGAGCGGGGAGTGCAGCCTGAGGTGCTTGCTGGACCCCAGAGCGTGCCCATACTGCGGTGCTCGACTTTCCCTCGTTACGCTCCCAGTCTCCAACGTGAGTCCTCATGCGCAGCCGCTGGTACCACATCCCCATCCTCCACACCGCGCTACACGACACGCGAAAAGTGTCCTGGGTCGAGCTGTTCTACGACCTCATCTTCGTCGCCGGGATCATCCCGCTCGGCGACGCGCTGAGCCGCCAGGTCGCGCAACAGCACGCAATCGTCGGCCCCCTCGCCCAATTCTCGGGGCTGTTCACGGCGCTTTGGTTGGCCTGGTCAGGGTTCACCTTCTTTGCGAATCGCTTCGACGTCGACGACTTTCTGCAGCGCAACCTCGTCCTCCTCCAGATGTTCTCACCGGGCGCCATGTCGATCTCGGCGCCGCGCGTGCTCGAGGGCGACCACAAAGCCTTCGCCATCGCCAACGTCTTCGCCCTCAGCCTCATCGCCGTGATGTACGTCCGCACTTACCGCACCGTGAAAGAGGCGCGACCCTACTCTCGCTATTGCTGGGCGTCGTCTTCGGCGTGGCGGCGTTGTTCTTCCTGATCTCCACTTCCTCGGCCCCCCCTTGACCTACATCGCCTGGACCCTCGCCCTCGCCAGCATCCTCACGCCCCCTCTGGGGAGTCCTTCGTGACTGTGCTCACGACGCTCAGAGAGAGCGGCGCGGGCACCGAGTCGACCTACCTGCTCACATCCTCGAGGCGCTATGGCCGGGCGCCGAAGTACAAGAAGCGGACCTCGGCCACACAGCTCGATGCCGAGGTCGCATCGATCCTGGAGACCCGCCCGGACCTCACCCTGGTGGCGTTGGCGGACGGCGCCGAGGAGAACTGGCG
>PFUG01000094.1 GCA_002789955.1 Deltaproteobacteria bacterium CG_4_9_14_3_um_filter_63_12
CGAGGCGGCCCCGTAGTACCCGAGCTGCAGGTTACTCACGTAGGTCTGCATCACGCGCCGGACGTCTGCGGGGGTGACCGCGCGCACGGCGCTCAGGGAGCTGCCGGCAAGGCGCCAATCGCCGTAGAGCAGCTCGTAGCGCGCCAACATCTCTCGTTGCGCGGTTTGGCTCTGTAGACCCATGGTCGACTTGGTCAGGTACTCGTTGCGCATGCGGTCCAGGTCGGCGCCGTTGACGAGCCAGTCTTGCATGGTCTCGACCTCGTCGAAGATTTGGTTCAAGGCCAGCGAAGGGTAGGTCGAGGTGAGGTAGAGGTAACCATAGTTCGAAGGAGACTCCGCCAAGCCAGCCGAAACCGCGTAGGAGAGATCGAGCTTGGTCCGGATTTTTTCGAACAGACGCATCTTGAGCAGCTCGAGGGCGACCAACATGGCCGGGTAGTCCACGTCGCCAGGGGCGGGAGCCTTGAACATGGCGACGAGGTAACTCGTGGGGGTGTCGGCTTCGAAGGCGGCGAGGGCGTGGGGTTGGGCGGGACTGAACGGAGCGGCGACGGGGGCCTGGTAGGTCCCGGTCGGCAGCCCGCCAAGACCCCCTGCCACCTTGGCTTCGAGGTCCTCGCGGGTCACATCCCCGACCACGACCAGGAGCAGGCGCTCCTTGGTCAGCAGCGAGGTGAAGTAGTCGACGAGGGTCTCGCGGCTGTAGCTGCCGACGAACTCGAGCGTGCCCCACTGGCGGTTGGCGAAGGCGTGACCGGCGAAGAGCAGGTCCTGGGCGAGCACCATGACAAAGCGGTCGGCATCCTCGGTGAGGCCCTTGAGAAACTCCAGTTGGCGAGTGCGCTCGAGCTCCAGCTCGTCGGTGGGGAAGGCGGGGTGCAGAATCACGTCCTCGAAGATGGCGAACGAGGCGTCCCAGTTCTTGGCGATGGTCTTCAGAGCGAAGCCCGAGTATTCGCGCTGGGTGAAGGCAGCGAAGTTCGTGCCCATCAGGTTGAGGGCGACTTTCATCTCCTCGCGGGGGAGCGACACGCTGCCGCCCGAAGCGACGAGGTCGAGCGCCATGCTCTCGACGCCCGCGTTGGTGGCGTCGAGATTCCAGCTCCCGCCCTTGATGTAGAGGGCGGCGGCGGTGACCGGCTTGCCTGGGGTGCGCTTCAGGATGACCTGGATGCCGCTGGCTTCGAAGGCCTCGACGCCGTTGAGCAAGGTCATTCCAGGGTCGGTGGTCTCCGCGGAGGTTTGCGCCGCCGGCTGGGTGTTCTCGGCGCAAGGTTTGACGGTGACGTGGCGCGGGCTGCAGGCGGCGCAGAGCATGGCAAATAAGAAGACCGAGTAAAGCGCTCTCATTGTCCAGCCTCCGTCCGACCGGCCCACTCCAGCACCTTGGCTGGGGTGAGGGCGAGCTGCTCACGGCTCTCAGAGCTCAACAAGACCCCGATGACGCAGGGCTTGCCGAGGATGTAGGTCTTTACGTAGCGCTCCATGTCGGCGCGCTCGACGGCTTTCAGCGCGTCGACGTAACCCAAGTAGTAGTCGAGCCCAGCGACCGCCCACCAAAACGACAGGGTGTGCGTCCAGGCCGTGATCTGCTCGCGGCCGTAGACGTCGTCGACCTCGAGCAGTGTCTTGGCGATGGCGAGCTGCTCGTCGGTGAAATAGGTGGGGTCGGCAAACTGCTCGAGCTCGAGGGAGACGGCCCGCAGGGCCTCTTCGAGTTTTTCGGGCTGCACCGAGAAGCTGAGCGAGATGGGGCCGACGTTCTGCTGGGTGAAATAGCCAAAGGAGGCGCCCAGGGTCAGCCCGGAGTCGACCAGCTTGCGTTGGAACGACGAGCCCTCTTGATTGAAGATGAAGCTCAGGACATCGGCGGCGTAGGTCGCCGGGCGATCGTTGCGGGTGTCGGGGCCGAGCCAGGTGAGCGTGACCACCGCTTTCTTGATGGGCTTCTCGACGAGGGTGGCTTGGTTGGCGGTGAGCGGCGGGTGTTCGGGCAGCGGATAGGCCACGAAGGGGTCGACCTCGGACGGCGCCCAGCCGCCGTAGAGCTCCTCGACCGCCGCGAAGATGGTCTGGGGGTCGACGTCGCCCGAGACGAAGAGGGCCGAATTGTTCGGCACGTAGTACTTTCGCTGAACCGTCAGCATCTTTTCGCGGGTCGCGGTCTCGATGATCGCGCGGTCGCCGATGACGTTCTTGCGGCTGACCAAATCCCCCCACAGCAGCGCGTCCATGGCCACGTTGAGGTGGAAATAGGGGCTGGCTTCGTTCCGGCTCAGCTCGTCGAGGACGACGACGCGCTCTTTCTTGAGCTCGGTCTCGTCGAAGAGTGGGGCGCGAATGGCGTCGCGCATGAACTCGAGCCCCTCGCGCCAACGGTCGGTCGTCATGGTGAAGAAGTAGTTCACGCGCTCGGAGCTCGTCGTGCCGTTCCACACCAGGCCGAGCTCACGCATTCGCTCGAGGTAGGCTTCCTGGTTTGGGAGCACCTCGTTGCCCTTGAAGAACATGTGCTCGTAGAGGTGGCTGAGGCCGTCATATTCGGGGGACTCGGTGAAGGCGCCGTTCTTGACGCAAATCTCCACCGTGACCAAAGGCACGACGTGGTCCTCGACGACGATGACCTGCAAGCCGTTGGCGAGGGTTTGGCTAAAGATCCCGTCCGACACCCGCGTGAACGAGTCGGGTGGGGTCTGTGCCTGCGCAAGACCCGCGCTCATCAAGCTCACCAAGAGGATCAGGACCCAAACACTTCGTTTCATGCTCGACCTCGGCGAATGAATGCTTGTGCTCGCCAAGCCCGAAACCCGGGCTCCCCCTCTCCCGTCTCAGGCCCGTCTCAGGGGCGTCTCAGGGGGGAGGGGGTCGGAGGGAGGGGGCCGCGGCAGGGGGCAAAAGAATCAGCTTTGCGCCTTCTTTCTCTCGGCGCGTTCCTGCTCTCGTTTCTCGGCGATCCGGGTTCTGGCGTCGAACTCTTTGAGCGCGGCGGCCCGCCCCCAGGTGAATCCGAGCACGGAGCCCAAGATCAGGACCATGGGAATGTAGAAAAGGTGCTCTACGGACATTGTGTCTACTCCTTGGTGCGCTCCTCGAGGGCATCGAGCCGCGCTTTGAGCTCCCCCAGTTCGCCCTTGAGCTTCTTCTGTCGACCCACCAGTGAGAGGAAGTAGACAAAGAGAACACCCCAAAACGCGAGGTAGGCGATCACCATCAGATTGAAACCGCTGACCTGCTCTTCGTTGGTGCCGGGCTCGAACCCCGTGACCATCTTGGTTTCTTCGGCCTTTGCCGCGGCAGGCTTGGCCTCTGACTGTTCCTCGGCCACGGCGGTAGAGGGGGTCAATAGCGAAGACGCTGAGCCCGCCAAGAGCAGCAACAGCAGGGCGAACGCGGCGTGAAGTAGGCGAGCGGGTCGCCTCGAGGATGAGCTCATTGATTTTTCTCCAGATCGTATTCCACGTCACCAGCCAGCAGATGCAGGGACTCGATTTCGTCCGCCTGCTGGGCGATTCTGACCCGCAACCAAATCAGCACAGCAGAGAGCACCATGAAGGCGACGAAGCAGGTGTAGAACGCGGGCTTCATGCTCGGGTGGATGCCGCCGCCTTTGCCCGTGACGACCTGAGGGTGAACTCCACCCCACAAGGTCACCGAGATGCGGATGATCCCAATGCCGACCAAGCCCAGCACCCCCATGATCGCCCCGACCTTGCGCGCCATCTCGCCTTCGCCGCCGAACTGCCTCAAGAGCAGGTAGGAAACGTAGATGAGGAAGGTGAGCAGCATCGAGGTGAGCCTGGGCTCCCATTCCCAGTAGGTTCCCCAGGACTTGTAGCCCCAAAGCGGCCCGGTGATGAGCACACAGGTCGCGAAGACCACGCCCAGCTCGGCGCCCGCCTGCGCGAGCCGGTCGGCCCACTTCGCGGGCTTGAGGAGGTAAGCGATACTGGCGATGCCGCAGAGACCGAAGCCGATGTAGCTGGAGATCGCCGAAGGGACGTGGAAATAGAAGATCTTCTGAACGATCCCCAAGCTGCCCTCGACGGGCGCCACCCAGAAGGTGAGCACGATGCCCGTCAGCACTCCGGCAAATGCCAGAGAGCCGAGTACGAGCATCGATGGGAAAGGTTTCTTGTTCATGAGGCCTCGGTAGTTTCTTGTTCAGACGGCACCCGACGAGCGCCTCAGGGTACGAAGCGTCGAAGGGTTTGGCCGAGTGGCGCTCGCGCCTGGTTTCATGGAGTTCAGGTCGAGTCCTACGCGCTGTCGAGCAGCCGGCCGAAGAGCCAGATTGCGACGATGCCAAAGAGGAAATCCAGGGCGGCCAGGACGGGCAAATAGCCCCAGCCCTTCGAGCCAAGGTCCGCGCCTCTGCAGATGATTTGTGGAGAGTGGTTGGTCTCCAGCTTCTTGCCTGGGTCCGAGACGAGGGTGAACCCCACGCCGTTGGAAATCCGGGTGAAGGTGACCCCTCGCAGCCGCTCTCTGTCGATGGCGTCGGTCACCTTCGAGCTCAGGGCCGCGATGACGTCGCCGGGTTCGTCGCCCGCTTTCACGGTGACCTCGAGGACGACATCGTCGAGCTCCAGGCGCAGCTCATCCCCCTCTTTCACCTCGTCGAGCAGAAATTCGAAAGATTGCGCGTCCCCTTCGGTCAGCAGCGCGGCCGTCGCGGTGACGCCGATGCCAAACACCGGCAGGATCATTGGGAAGAGCACCAAGGGCAGCAGAATCCCCTTCATCCGCACCTGGCCGAGCATCCCGCCGACGAGGGTGCCGAGGATCGAGTACCCGAGGGCGCCCAGGAACAAAGTGAGGGCGACTCCGCCGACGTTGGGGACCGTCGTGTATTGGAACACGAAGAGGACCAAGGGACCGACGACCGCCAAGGTGATGAGGAGGAAGAGCAAATTCGCCATGGCTTTGCCCAAGAAGAGCGACCAGGCGATGCCGGGCACCATCATGAGCCCGGTCATGCAGCTGCCTTCTCGCTCTCTCTCGAACGTGCGATTGACCGAGACCGTGCCGGCGAGCAACAACGCGGTCCAGAGCACACCCGGTGCCGCTTGGGCGGCCGAGCGTTTCTCGAACAACCCGAACCCGAACACGACGACAATCACCAGCCCGAAGAAGATCATCGTGTAGAGGATCTCTCTCGTGCGCAGCTCGACCCTCAGCTCTTTGCCGAGGATCGCGGCCGTTTGACGCAAAAAGCGCTTCACACAGCCTCCTCGGCAGCGGCGGCCTCTTCTGGCGCCTTCACGTCTTTGGCGCGGAACACATTGCTGTAGACGTCTCCGACGTTTTCGTCGGGTTCGAGCGCTCGGTCGAGGAGGAGGCGTCCCTGGCGGAGAACCCGCACCTCGGTGCAGAACCCAAGGGGGAGGCCCATGCGATGGGTCGACAGCAGAATGATTCGCCCCTCGTCGCGCTCCTCGCCCAGGAGCTCGTGCAGCGACTCCTCGCCCCAGCGATCCAGGCCGGTGAACGGCTCGTCGAGCAAGAGAACTTCGGGTCTTTGGA
>PFUG01000140.1:0-1072 GCA_002789955.1 Deltaproteobacteria bacterium CG_4_9_14_3_um_filter_63_12
ACCTACGAGGTCGGGCGCGCCATGCGTTGCCCGGATCAGGTCCCTGTGGACGCTGAGCGGCTCATTGGCGCCTGCAACTACAACCTCTTCTATCGCATGAAAGACGACCGCTTCTGGGTGCAGTCATGAGCCACGAAAAGCCAGCCATTCACTGGGTCACCGACCACTCCCCCGCTGCCGGCGAGGCGATGTTCGCGGCCACACGCGCCCTCTGTAACCTCTGCGGCCAGCTCTGCGACGCCAAGATCGTCTTCGACCAGGGCCGCGTGCTCTTGGTGAAATGGTGTCTGGAGCACGGCCGCAGCAGCGCGCTCATCAGCTCGGACGTCCAGTGGTACGTCGACTCGATGGCCTACATCAAGCCAGGAACCGTGCCGCTGCACCGCGAGGTCGGGGAATACAAGGGCTGTCCCGACTCGTGCGGGCTCTGCTCCCGACACCAACAACACACCTGCATGCCCATCCTCGAGCTCACCGCCGCCTGTGACATGAAGTGTCCCATCTGCCTGGTCGGCGATACACCGGCTCAGCTGACGCTGGACAACGCCAAGCGGGCGCTGGACACCCTGGTGCGCTGCGAGGGCCAGCTCAACATGCTGAACGTGAGCGGCGGCGAGCCCACGATGCACCCAGACTTTCTCGAGATCGTGAGAGCCGCGGGACGCCCGGAGATCGGCGTCATCTCCGTCTCGACCAACGGGCTGCATCTCTCCCAGAACGAAGCCCTGCTGCGCGAGCTGATCGAGCGAAAGGTCGTCATCTCCCTGCAGTTCGACGGCGTCGAGGACCGCACCTACCAACTCTTGCGAGGCGAAGACTCGATGGCCGCGATGAAGCTGCGGCTCATCGACCAAATCGAGGCGCTGGGCGGGCGCACCTCGCTGACCATGACCTTGGCGCGCAGTGTCAACGAACACGAAATCCCTGCAGTCCTCGACCTCCTCTTCGAGCGGCACTCGATCCTCAGCGTCATGGTGCAGCCACTGGCCCTCGCCGGGCGAGCGGCCGAGCGGGTCGAGCGCGACGTGCTCGACGCCGTGACGATCCCCGAGGTCGTGGACCGCCTGGTCGC
>PFUG01000140.1:1096-5621 GCA_002789955.1 Deltaproteobacteria bacterium CG_4_9_14_3_um_filter_63_12
CCGCGACTTCTCGCCCCTGCCCTGCTCCCATCCCAGCTGCTTCGCGCTGACCTACCTGCTCAAGACCGAGCACCGACTGGTCCCCCTGCCCTCCCTGCTCGACGCCGGGAACTACCTCGACATCATCAAGAACGAGGCGCTCTTCGGGACCGACATGGACTCGCTCATCCGCATCAAGGACGCGCTCTACGACATTTGGTCTTCCGACGGCGTCATCCCAGACCGAGAGAGCGTGCTCAAGAGCATCAAGGGGATCTTGCTCGAGCTCAACACCTTGGACTGCTGTTCTCCACACACCGAGCTGTTGGACATCGGCACGCGCAACATCAAGTCGATCTTCATTCACCACTTCATGGATCGGGCGACGTTCGACCTGACGCGGGTCGTCAAGTGTTGCAACCACTACCCTCAGGCCGACGGACGCCTTTTGCCCGCCTGCGTGCGCAACAATCTTGGCTCCGTCGTGCTGTAGGCGGCAAACAGAGAAAGGAAGAAAGCCAAAGGGGGTCCGGGGGACAATGTCCCCCGGCGGGTCAGGGCAGAGCCCTGCCCCCCGAATAGAGCACACCCCGTTTCGCTTCGAGCGTGGCACTCGTCAGCGCCTTCGCCTCAGTCCGAACAAGAACAGGGCGGCCAGAAAAAGTCCTTGCAGGGGCAGACTGTTTCGCGATGGCGTACGGCGAACGACGGTGCAGCAACTGTCGTCTTTGTGCCGAAGCGTCTCTTCGGTGGCGTCTGCGTCGAAGGGACTGATGGTGTCTTCGATGCTGACGTCGTCGCTCTCGACGGGCTCTGGAATGCAGCAGGGTTCCATTGGATCGAGGTAGGCCGGAATGGAGTTGCGGTTTGCGTCCACGGTGCCTCCTTCCTCCGCGTCGGGCACGTCGTCAGAGTCTGAGTCTGTGTCCAGCCAGCTGGGAGCGTCGTCGAAGTCGCCGTCCTCGCCCCAAGTCGCGCCGTCCGCGACCTCGTCCGCGGTGCTGAGTCCATCGCCGTCGTCGTCGTCGTCGAGGGGATTGATGAGGCCGTCGTGATCGGTGTCTTTCGGGGCGTTTGAGTCGGGGACCTCTGCCCCGTCATCCAAGCCGTCGCCATCGCTGTCGGCATTGTTCGGGTCGGTCCCCAACAGGTCTTCCTGATAGGCGACGAGGCCGTCGTGGTCGAGGTCGGTTAGGCTGGGGTTGGTCTGGTTGTTCTGAAGAAAATCTGGGATGCCGTCGCTATTGGCGTCGTTCAAGGACTCGTCGGCATCCGACGCGGTGTCGCCGTCGGAGTCCAGATCGAAGTAGTTGGGGATGGAGTCCTGGTCTTCGTCAAAGACATCAGAGGAGCCCTCGATGGAGTCGGAGATGCCGTCGCCGTCGGTATCCTCGTCGAGGTACGCGGGGACGTTGTCGCCATCGATGTCGTCGCCGTAGAGGCCCTGATCCTCGAGCTCCGTGGTGGTGGGGATCCCGTCGTCGTCGTCGTCCGCGTCGAGTGCGTTGATCAGCCAGTCCCCGTCTGTGTCCGGGACGGAATCGATGGCGCCGACTTCGAACCCATCGCTGAGCCCGTCCCGGTCGGAGTCGTCGTGGTTGGGAGCGGTATTGAGGAGGTATTCGTCGAGGTTTCGCAGGCCGTCGTGATCAAAATCGCCGTTGGGTCCATCGGTGTCGTCAGGGTCCGTGCGGTCGGGGAAACCATCGAGGTCGGCGTCACCGGTTCCCTCGTCTTTGTCGAGGATACCGTCGGCGTCACTGTCGTCGTCTAGGGTGTTGGGGATGCTGTCGAAGTCGAAGTCGTTTACCCCTTCGAACGCATCGCTGAAGCCGTCCCCGTCGGAGTCACGGTCTAGGTAGTCGGGCTCGCCGTCGTTGTTGCTGTCCCCCGCGCCTTCGAGGCGTGTGGGGATAAGGTCGTTGTCGTCGTCGTCGTCGATGAGGTTGTCCAAGCCGTCGGCGTCCGAGTCGCCGGGGAGCTCGTCCGAATCGAGGCTCCCGTCCCCATCGGAGTCGTTGTTGTAGGCTTCGGAGAGCAGGTCGGATTCGGCCTGGTTGCTGAGGCCGTCGCCGTCGCCGTCTGCGTTGGGGCCGTCGAAGTCGTCTGGGTCGCGGAAATTGGGAACCCCATCGGCGTCGAGGTCGCCATCGAGCTCGTCCTTGTCGAGCACTCCGTCGTTGTCGGCGTCGAGGTCGAGGTAATCCGGGACGCCGCTGCCGTCGGTGTCCCGGGACCCTTCGACGAGGTCCGAGAGCCCGTCGTCATCAGAGTCATCGTCGAGGTACGCAGGTACCTCGTCAGGGTCTGGCGCACCGCCACGGTAGGCCTCGTCTGCGAGCTCCTGGGCGGTCGGGATACCGTCGCCGTCGTCGTCGTCGTCCATGGCGTTGATGAGTAGGTCAGAATCCGTATCGCCGAACTCTTTGTTGTCCGGAAGACCGTCGAAATCGCTGTCCGGCTCGAGGGGATTGCTGCCGTTGTTCAGCTCCGCACCGGTCAGGATGCCATCGCCGTCGTCGTCGATGGCGGCCAAGTCATGCGGATCGAGGAAGTTTGGGAGCCCGTCACTGTCCGCGTCGAGGAGCTTCTCGGCGAAATCCGGAACCTCGTCGCCATCCGAGTTGGTGTCGAGCGAGTTCGGGATGCCGTCGTGGTCGACATCGGAGCCCACATCGACGTGGCCATCACCGAGGGCGAAGCCGTGTTCTTGGAGGGTTGGGATCCCGTCGTTGTCGTCGTCCGCGTCGTCCCTGTTAGGGAGTCCGTCTCCGTCGGTGTCGATCATGCCGTCGATGGTGTTGGGGATGCCGTCTCCATCGTTGTCTTGGGCGTAGATGGCCGAAGCCCATAGGAGCACGATGAGAGTGACCAACATCAGCGAAACACAACGTGCAGCGACGGGAAGAAACATGGGTCGGATCCTGGGCATCAGGGCGTG
Source organism: Deltaproteobacteria bacterium CG_4_9_14_3_um_filter_63_12 (assembly GCA_002789955.1). Lineage (GTDB taxonomy): Bacteria > Myxococcota_A > Bradymonadia > UBA4248 > UM-FILTER-63-12 > UM-FILTER-63-12. The sequence goes on from PFUG01000140.1 coordinate 4,017, forward strand.
AGGACTCATCGAATTTTGGTCCCAATCTTGGCCGACCTTGCAGCGCTCGACCTCTCGAGTCCGCTTGACTGGCCGCAGAGCGAGAACGCTTAGTATCTCTTTGAGCTATGGCAATTGGCGTCGTTGGAGGAGTGGCAGGGGCCCGCTGTTGAGAACAAAGTCACCCATCTTAGCTACTCCGCAGCCAGCTTCGCTGGGTATGGTCGAGATGAGCATCGAGGTGTGGTCTGCGCTGTGAGCAATGGAGGCCGCTGCCGCCATGTTAGCGACCTGCGTCTGAGCATCAAAGGTCACAATGACCGCGTCTCTGCTGGCGTCGTCCGCCATCGAGGCCCCCTGCTCGACGTCGAGGGGGAAACAGCCCGCTAAGGTCAGAGCCAGCGCACACAGGAAGAAGAAACACGTCCGGTTCATAACACCCCTCTGAGGTGGGGCCTTGCACCGAGAACGAGGCGGTGTGTGCCGCTCTCGCTCCAGGCGTTTCCAGCGCCGAGGTTCGCCGAAACTCCGCCGCGCAGGGTGGCAGTGTCGGATTCCATCGTCGTATATCCCGGACAAAAGTTCGCGGGGGGCAATGCAGACGGACCGAAAGTCACCCCCGTCGGGAAGCACTGCTCCGAGGAGGCTCCCGCCGCTCTGCGCTGGCATGGGTTTGTGTACTCCACTCCGTCACAGCCAACCGTGGGCTCGTTATCGACGGGGCAAGAGGTCGGGCGAGCTCGACAGACCCCGTAGCCACCTTGCTCCGCATAGGTGCAGGTGTTGGGCCCTTGGGGGTTCGTGGCGCAGTCAAAGAGTGCGTCAGCGCCACAAGCGAAGGCGGTGAAATCGCAATACTCGCCAGCTGGACACGGGTTGTCCTGTCTTCCTCGACAGGTTTCGGCGAGGGGCAGACAGGCGGCCTGGTTGGGGGTGCAGGTCTCTTCGTCGGCGTTAGGATAGCCGCACACAGTGCCAACCGGGCAAGCTTGCGTCGACACCGTGCAGGGCTCGAGTCCTTCGGTCGTGTTGCTCTGTGTTCGGACGAGCAGTGACGGGTCGCCCAAAACGCAGGCAAACTCGAGCACACAGCCAACCGCTCTGGGTGGGGGGGAGGTGTCGCTCACGAACACCTCGTGGGCCGAGGTGTCCGTTTCTGTTTGGCCAAGCTCGACCATGCTGCACCCCAACATGGCGTCGCCGATGAGCACGGACAGCCAAAGCCAAAGCGCCGCTCGCGCTGTTGCGCTGGTGAGGCTGGCTCTGGACGGGGGTGGGCTGAGCGTCAAAGACAAGTCTCGTCCTCATGTCAGAAGATCAACACCAAAGGATTCGAGAACGTGTGAAGCCGCGTCCACCCTACCGTCGCCCGACCCCCACCTAGGGTCCCGAACGTCGAGACGAGCTTCGCCCCTTCTCCTCGGCTGGTGCCCGCACCTGGGCTGAAGGGGGCAAAGGTGACGGGCGGTTTGGCGAGGATGTTGTCTTGGTTTTCGGGGTGAGTGGTGGGAATCTCCCACACATCCCCCTCAGAAGGGACGAGGTCGGACAGTGCATCGGTAAAGAGGGTCACGGAATCGAGGGTCGTATCGCTGTCGACATCACCTGAGACTTCTCGATCGATAG
>PFUG01000592.1 GCA_002789955.1 Deltaproteobacteria bacterium CG_4_9_14_3_um_filter_63_12
CCCGAACACTGCGGTCGCGAGGTCATGGAAGTAGTTGTTGAGCATCACGAATAGGGCGAGGGTCATGGCTGCTCTCGATGCGCGGAGCGATTTCTATTGCTGGCACTTACCACGTGGCCGGCTTTGCACAGCGAGGGAGTTTGGCCAGTCGCGTCGCATCCTACGCAACCATTCGGGTATTACACAACACCTCTTCGTTCCCGCGCTGCGAGAGCGGCAAGCGGAGGGGCGGAATACGCCAGGAATACGGCAAATGGCTTCGCTTGACTTGGGTCATGTTGGCGGTGGGTCGGGGCTGCTATGTTCAAGGCCTAATGAGACGGCGTGGGGTGTGTTGGCTGCGATGAAGAGGAGTTCAGGTTCGCAGCGAAGGAGAGCGACGAGAGAGGATTGGCGGTGTGCGGGGCGGCGGTTGGCGCGATCGGCGGTTGGCGTGCACACGGCTGCTGACATAGGAGGTTTCTGTGAAGGTCACCAGAGTCGGTTGGATTTCGGGCCTTGCGGGAGCTTTTGTTTTACTCCTCATGGGGTGTGACAAGCTCGAGCCGAACGAAGTTGGGGACACGCTACGATTGGCAGAGATGTTGGACGGTTGGGGCGCCGAGCTCCTCGAGGTCAGCGTCGACACAACGCTCGATCAGGGCGTTGAGGACGGTGACACCGTGCGGGAGTATCCGTTGCCGGAGCAGCCCGTTTGGGAGATTCCTGGTGATCTTACGCAGGACGGAGTCCTCGATGTCTCTGACCTAGCCCAGTTCTCCCAAGAGCAGCTTGGGCGTTCTTGGGAGGACGTCGATTGGTGTCGGTGGAGCACCGAGGACAACTCGGGAGTCGAGGTCTGGGCAAACACCATCGAGTCGTTATTTGGCTGTTCGGGGCCCATTGACCCCTTCGTCATCCGGAACCACAACGACTTCCCCACGCGCCTGAGCTGGAGTCCCAGCGGTCGGCTCTACGTCAGCGACGCCCGGGTCCGTTCGGTCTTTATTTATGAGCCTTTGCCGGGCGGCGGACTGTGGCAATGGGGTCAGTTGACGCTACCGGGGCAACCCCTGGGAGTTGCAGTCGACAGCTTTGGGAACCTCTATGTAGGCGACACCGACGCCGATGGCGTCGAGGTCTTTGGCCGCGATGGCCGGCATGTCGCCTGGCTTGGGCTTGGGCATATTCTCATGCCCAACGATCTGGACTTCGACAGCGATGACAAACTCTACGTTGCCGACAGCCAGGCCAACCGAATCTGGGTAATCGCTCCAGGGCTACCGGTTCGGTCTATTGGTCAAGGGCAGTTGAACTTCCCGTCGGCCCTAGCGGTGTGGGGCGACCGAGTTTACGTCGGCGATCAGGGCAACAACCGCATCAAGGTCTTCGATCTCGAGGGCAACCCAGTGGCCACCTACAGCGAGAAGGTTCGCCAGGGCAGCCTGGGCTACCGCGTTGAAGGCCGACTGGCCAAAGTGCAAGGGCTGGACCTGGACCCCATTGGACAATTGCATGTGCTCGACACCCGGATCTCGAGCGTCCAGGTGTTCAGCCGATTCGATGGGACATTCCAAGGGAGCTACCTGGAATATGGTCAGGGTCCCGATAATCTGAACCTGCCGCTGGACATCGCGATCAACGCCTCGGGCCTGGCCGCCATCGCTGACGCCGGTAACAAGAGGCTCAGGCTCGTGGAGGTGGGACAATGAGCCGCGTCCAGAGATGCCCCGTCACGTCGATAAAGCCGCCGATGACGCCGCGGCTGTTGATGGTGGCCCTTGTGCTCATGGCGCTGTCGATAAGCACACCATTGGCCGCTCAACAGCTCGCGCGACCTGTCACAACGGCTTCTGCGGGGCCTTTCACTGTGGTCGGAGCCGGCTCGCACCACCTCGCCATCGACGAGACCGTAGCCAACGGAAACACCGACTACATCAACGCCACAGCCGACGGCTCTTGCGAAGTGACACTGGGGTCGCTGACGGATCCCAACTCCGCAACTGGCCACATTATCCGCGTCAGCTTCTACACAAACCCCGTAGGCGGGGCAAAAGAACGCGTTGCAGTGGGGCTTTACCAGGGCACCACCTTGATCGCGACGACTGGTGCTCTCGAAAGCGTGGGGGCCTGGAGCGCGACGACGTACACCCTCACGGCTCCACAGGCCGACGCCATCACGAACTACAGTGATCTGCGATTTCAAATTACTGCTTCGGGCTCGTGGGCTGGCGGCGAGTTTGTTCGGCTGAGTTGGGCAGAGTTGGAGGTCCCCTCTGCAGCGACCACAGTGCCTACCCTCTCGGCTCCGTCCATCGCCAACGTTGACAGCACGACGACCGACCTCGGCGCCACCATCGACGGCAATGGTGGTGCAGCCATCACGGTCCGTGGCACGGTATGGGACATTAGCTCGACACCCACAGGCGCCATCCCGTCACCCAATGCTCTGGCAGAGGGCGGCACCATGCTGGGCGCGTTCGCCCACACTCGGAACGGTTTGCCCGCCGGCGTGCTCGTCTATTTCAGAGGCTACGCCACCAATGTCGCGGGCACGGGCTACTCTCCCGAGGGGACCTTCTACACCGAACCGACCGCGGCTACGGGGGTCTCGTTCTCTCTGGTCACAGAGACCTCGATGCGCGTCAGCTGGACCAACGGCAGCAACCTTACGGCGCTCGTTGTGATCCACGCGAACACCGCGACCACAGGGCTGCCCACCGACTACAACGACACCTACTCCGCCAACCCGATCTACGGCAGCGGGACCGACTTGGGCTCCCAGAACTTCGTAGTTTTCAAGGCGGCGGGCAGCTTCGTCGACATCACGGGTCTGACCAGCGCTACGACCTACCATGTGTCGGTCTTCAGCTACGCCGGCAGCGGCGCATCGGTCATCAATTACCAACAGACGACGCCCGCCGTCGGCTCGCAGGCGACCGCCTCCCCGACCCCCGTGCCCACCCTTTCGAGCCCCACCTCGACCTCCATCAACACCACTTCAGCTACCCTGGGCGCCACCATCGACAGCGACAATGGCTCTGCGCTCAGCGAACGGGGCACCTTGTGGAACACCACGGGCGCGCCCGTTTTGGAGAACGGCAAGAAGATCAACGGGGGCGTTCCTCTCGGCGTCTTCTCCCACTCACGCTCCGGGTTGCCCGTCGGTACCGAGGTTTTCTACCGCGGCTACGCGATCAACGGGAACGGCACGGGCACCTCGCCGACCTCCTCGTTCTTCACCGAACCGACCGCCGCCAGCGGAGTCGTCATCTCGAATGTCAGCACCTCAGGAATGCGTATCCAGTGGACCAGCGGCAGCAACACCACAGCGATGGTCTTGGTAAAGGCCAACACTGCCGTCGACCAGGCCCCCCTAGACAACACCGTCTACACCGCAAACTCGGTGTTCGGCTCTGGGACTCCGCTCGGAACGGGCAACTTCATGGTCTTTCTCGCAGCCGGCGCTCAAGTCGACGTCACCGGGCTCACCAGCAATACAACCTATCATGTGGCCGTCTATGCCTACGCCGGCAGCGGCACCGCCACCAACGTCCAGCAGGACACTCCTGCGACGGGGAACGCCACTACGCTAGTTAGCGTCTCGCTGCCCACGCTGTCGTCTCCGACGATGTCGGGGATCGGCTCCACCTCGGCGACTTTAGGTGCGACAGTCGACAGCGGCGCGCCTCTCACCGCTCGTGGGACGGTGTGGAACTCTACAGGGGCGCCTGTTGTCCAGAACATTCTTGCGCAAGGCGGGACCACAGCGGGCGTCTTCACCCACCTAAGAAGCTCGCTGCCGGCAGCCGCCCTCGTGTTTTTCAGGGGGTATGCGACCAACGGAGCTGGGACCGCCTACAGCCCTGGCCTCTCATTCTACACCGAACCCGGCGTGCAGGTCTCGGGGCTAACGCTGACTCCAGATTGGCAAACGCTGACCATCGGTTGGACTCCAGGCACTGGCTCGGGAGCCATTGTGCTGGTCAGAGCGCTGGCCGCCGTGAACAGCAACCCTGTGGATGGGGTCATCTACTCACCCGCGCAGGACTTTGGCAGTGGGACCCAGCTCGGCACTGGCAACTACGTGGTTTACGTGGCCGCCGGCACTACTGCTCTGGTGACCGGGCTGACCCCAAACACGCAGTACCACGTGGCGGTGTATGCGCTGATGGGCAACACCAGCGGCGTCGGGGGGATCAACTACCTCCAGACGAGCCCAGCCGTGGGCTTCGCCAGCACAACCAACCCGCCCTCTGGCCACAACGCGTCAAACGGCATCGAGTGTGCGGATTGTCACATGTACGTGTCTGCGGGAGCCGGCTCCATTCATGGTGACTTCCGGGTTCCGCGCGACGTCTTCCAAGAGACAGTCTGCACCAGCTGCCACAACCCCACTGGAGTGGCCTCGACAATGGCGGACGTGGGCCTGCACACGGTGGATGGCGGCGCGACGCTCGTCGACTGCGGGTCCTGTCATGAGGTTCACAACAACCAGGATTTCTCTGGCCTTGACCACCTCAGCAACCCAGCCACGAACCTCAGACTGATCCGCAAAGACACCGCCAAGTACAGAGCCTCTGCGCTCGAGCCGGCACTCTTCTTCAACGACGGCAGCCGCGATGTGTACGCCTTCGCGGTGGGTGACACGCCCTACAACGGGATCTGTCAGACTTGTCACACCAACACCAACAACCACACCAACGATGGTTCGAGTACTGGGGCTGGCAGCAACGACCATCAGCTCGTCCCGAGTCCCGTAGCCTGCACGGGCTGCCACACCCACGTCGGAGGCTTCTTGGCCACTGGTGGTGCCTGCACCGACTGCCACAAGTCAACCAGCGACGTCCAGGACTCGACCTACTCGAACGGCACGAAGGCCGTTATCGATGCGACCGAGTGGACAAGTTTCGGACATGGTGGCGGCGGCGCGGGCTTCGACGCCATGTTCGAAAACGGCTGCCCGCTTTGTCACGACAGCTCCATCGATCACGGCGTCCCCAACATCTACCGCTTGGCCAACTTTGGCTCGAACCAAACCTGCCTCAAGTGCCACGCCGCCGGGTCAACAGGTTACGATCCCGACGGGGCTGGCAGCGACTTCCCCTCGGCCATCAACGCCACGAAGAAGGTCGGCACCGCTCACTACGGCAGCAAGCATGGTGGGACCAACGCCGAAGGTGGCAAACTGTGCTGGGACTGCCACGATCCTCACGGCGACGACACCAATCCGACGGGCGCCGGTACGGGCTACGAGTTCATGATACAGCGAAATCCTGTTGAGGATCACGACGGCACCTATGGGATCCCTATCACCGTGGCTGCTCAGCTCACGTCTTTCGACGCCGCTGGCGGCCTCAGCGGCAGCTCCCTCGACTTCACCGACTACGTGCTCGCCGACTTCAAAGGGCTCTGCCAGGTCTGCCACGATGACGTCATTTCCAACTACAACAAGACCACCTACGCCGACCACAACCGCACGTGGAACTTCGACCTCACCAACGCCCCCAACAACCGCTGCACCGACTGCCACTCCCACGACGCCGAGTTCAAGGCCAGCGGGGACTGCATAGGATGCCACACCGGCGTCGCAAACGACGGGGGAATCCCGCGTCGCCCGGTGGTCGCAGACTTCTCTGCGGCAGGCTCACACCACGTCGATCATGTAGGTCGCGCCGTCGCGCTGAGCATCTACGACTGCGCCCTCTGTCATTTGGAAGGGGACGCCCTGGGGGGCACGACGAGTGTACACAAGGACGGCATCGTCAACCTCAGAGATGTGGATGGGAACGTGTCGCTCGGATTCAGCTATGTGGACACCGACACGTCCGCCAACGGGCCCAGCACCGGAGCCTGTGGTGCCGCGCCTGCGAACACCTACCGGCGCGCGCTGACCTACTTCTGCTTGGGCTGCCACGACGCCAACGGCGCCAATGGAGCGTTTGTGGCGACCCTGAGCACCAACGATCCCGAGCTAACCCGCACGGCGTTCAACCCCTTCGGCGACAGCAACAGCCCGCTCGATGTCTCCTCCCTCTTCGACCCAGCCCACACCTCGACCCACTCGCTGAGCTGTTACAAGAGCGGGGCGAGCTTCGTGTCAGGCCAGAAGAACCCTGCCTACACTATCCAAGCGGCCACGTGGATCAACGCCTGGACTTCGTCAAGCACCACTGAGTGCGCCGACTGCCACCTCCCCGGAGCCACAGGAGCGGCCCAGCCCTACACCAACAATGCCCATGGGGCAACAGCCAACCCCTACCTGTTGGACAACTCTAGCGGCGCCGACGTGGCCATTGCCGCTGCGACCACGGCGACCTGTTTCAAGTGCCATCAAGCAACGGCGTACACTACTGACGATGCTACCGGCGGCTCGCGATATCCTGAGCACGATAAGGGCGCCCACCAAGCCACCGCACTGAGTACTTACGGAAGTCAGACGAACATCTGGTGCTTCAACTGTCACGGCGGGGCCGGCGATCGCACGCTTGGGGGCATTCATGGAGAGAGCGACACGATCTTGGGCTCGCCGGGTACACCCCCAGCGGTTCAGTTCTTCAACGGGGCGGGTATCAACATCTGGCACAGCCTCGGCGGGTCCAGTTACAGCTGCGGAGCCAATAACGCGAGCTCCTATAATCTTGGTTGTAGCAACCACGGCACCGGGCGAACCTACACTCGACAGAACTACCCCTAACTCTTGAGAAGAGGGCTCACCCCTCGAATGCTGAGGACGCTCCACAGAAAGCTCTGTTCCACGAGGGCCACCTTGTTCAGCATGGTGGTCTTCTCTTTCGTATTGCTGGCTGGGCTCACGCTCCCACAAACCGCAGATCTGACCTCCGTTGAGGTCCAGACGCTCTACGACCGGCATCCGACGCTCTACACCCTCGCCAACCGACTGGTGCTCACCGAGGTCTTCCGCTCTTGGTTGTTGCTCGCCGTCATCGCTCCCCTTCTCTATAATCTACTCTTCAATCTGCTCAGGCGGCTGCGTGGGCTGCGTACGGAACTCGAGGTCTACTGCCCTCCGCTTGCTCCCGAACACGTCATCGATGAGCGCGAGCGTCGAGTCTTCACTTGCCTCGACGCCGAGCGTGCACTGCTCAGCGCCCACAGGTCCATGGAACGCGCGGGCTACCGAGTTGCTGAGCACGTGGGCACTGCCTCGCTCCGTGGCGTTCGCGGCCGTTACGCGGTCGTCGGTTCAGTCGTCTTTCACGCCAGCCTCATCCTGCTCATCATTGGGGGGGTGATGAGCGCACGGTACCGCTTTCACGGGTTCGTAATCCTAGGCGAGAGTGAAGAGTTCAATGGGAGCGCAGAGCAATTTGTGGGCTTCACCCCCGAAAACACCGAGGAGGATGACCTTCCCCAGGTCGCTTTCAGGGTGCGGTCGGTCGAAGTGGACGTTGATGACGACGATCACATCACCGATGCTCGGTTGTTCATCGAGGAGCTCGCTCCGATCGGCCATTCCAGGCGTCTGCTGCGGGTCAATGAACCCTATCACGCGGCAGATGGCAGCGCTGTGCGCTTCTCGGACTACGGCTTTGCCCCCCTCTTCGAGCTGCGGCGCGCGCCGGACGATACCAGGCCACGCATCGGCGCATTCAAGCTGATCCTGACTCCCCCTGGACAACCCGACCAGTTCGCGTTTCCGATGACGATGTCGGAGTTCGAGGTTCGCCTCTTCCCCGACTTCGTTGCGGGGGAGAAGGGGCCCTCGAGCAGAAGCCGTGCACTCGAGAACCCGGTCGCGTTCATTTCTCACAAGGGGAAGCAAGCCCGTGGTCCAGAGGTGATGCTCCCCTTGGGAGGGACTGTTCAGGTCGGTCCCTACTGGATATCCATGCCCAAGATCCTCTACTGGGCACGGTTGGAGATCGACCGAGACCCGGGCAAGAACATCGTCTACTTGAGCCTCATGCTAGGGCTCCTGGGACTCTGTTGGCGACTGCTTTGGCAGCGGTCGTGGCTCTATGTGACCGTTGAGCGGCGAGGTGATGAGGCCATGCTTCACATCGCAGGGAGCTCTGAATACACTCGCCGTCCGTTTGCCGATCGCTTCAAAACCCTCGTCGACGTCCTCGAGAAGGAGCACGCAAAGTGAGTTCGAGCGAGGCCTTATTCATATGGGGTGCCATCGTCTGCTATGCCGCGAGCACAGTGGTCTCCCTGATCCTGGTCATCTTTCAGAAGGACAAGTGGGCTCGCTTCAACCTCTGGATCGCGGCCGCGGGCGTCGCTTTCCACCTGGCGGCGCTGGTCTACCGCGTGGGTGTGACCGGGCACGTCCCCGTAAAATCCGACTACGAAAACGCCCTGACAGGCTCCCTCTTCATCTCGCTGCCCGCGGTGCTGATCGCGGCGCGCTCCCGCAAGCTGCTGGTCCTGCCCCTGGCGGTCATGCCGCTGGTCCTGTTTCTGCTGGGCTTCGCCCTGGTCTGTCACGAGCCGGGCAGCCCACTGACCCCGCCCTACAAGTCGACTTGGCTGGTGGTGCACGTCACCTTCGCGCAGCTCAGCTACGGGGCCTACTCTTTGGCGTTCGGCGCTGGGGTCTGCCACCTGCTCAAAGAGCGTCGACTGCGACGCGGGCTCGACCTGGGCATGCTGAATCGCCTTCCTGACCTGGAGGATCTAGACGACGTAATGTTTCGCTTCGTGCTCCTCGGCTTCGTTGCCTCGGCCTTGATGATCGTCGCTGGCGCTTTCTGGGCCGACGCGTTGTGGGGAAACTACTGGAGCTGGGATCCAGTGGAGACTTGGTCGCTGCTGAGCTGGATTGTCTATGGCCTGATCATCCACCTGAGAGTGGTGCACAACTGGCGCGGTAAGAGAATCGCTCGGCTAGTGGTCTTCGCGATCATCTTCGTGCTGATTTCGTTCTGGGGCGTCAACTTTCTGGCCTCAACGCAGCACGATTTCAGCGCCCTTTGAGGGCCCTCTCCGCTCACACGGTCGAACGAGGAGGCCCCCTGAGATGATGCCGGCGGCTCAAGCCCTCTGACAGCTTCCGGTGTTTGATAGATGAGCCATTGTAACGAGCGAAAATGGAGTTGTCTGTGGTGCAGTGCACCACAGACGTCGCAATTCTTGACCGAATTGGTCGCAGCCGTGGGTATCGAGTTTCCTGCCAGGATCGGGTATGGCTGAACGCAGTCCTGGTTACGTGTGGAGAGGCAATGAAGAAGCGGCTCATGTTGGTCGATGACTACGTGGAGGTTCACGAGACCTTCGAGCGTATGATCCGCCTTCATGGCTCTTGGCTCGTTTGTGGCACTGTGACGGGACAAAGCGAGGCCCTCGAGGCCATCATCAAGGAGCGTCCCGACTGCGTCCTCGTCGACCTGAAGCTGGCCGAGGGAGATGGCATCTCCCTGATCGAAGAGATTCGCGACCTGGAAGACCCCCAGCCGCGCGTCATCGTGCGCTCAGGACGCAGCGAGCGAGAGTATCGTCGCCTCGCCTTGATGGCCGGGGCCGACCAGTACATCTGCAAAGCCGCCTCGAACCAGCAGCTCCTCGACACGATCCGCACTGTCCTCTCCGACGACTTCGTGCGCCCCGTTCACTCCCTCAAGCTCTCGTTCCGAGAGCGCTCCGTCCTCCTCCTTATCCACCAGAAGAAGACGGAGATCTCAGACGTGCTCAAGGTGAAGCCGAGCACGGTCGACAGCTACATCGAGCGCCTCAAGTCCAAGCTCGGGGTCGAGAGCCTAGATGACTTGCGGCGCCTGATGAAAGAACTCGCCCCGGCAGACCCCACCATTCCGCTGATCGGCTTCGGTAAGGACTCCTAGGATTTGGGGATCTTCGGGGTCTTGCGTGGTCTCTCTGGACGAACCGCCGTGGGACCGACGGCAGCCATAGGAATGGTGTCCGACGCCGCCCCGCGCCCAGCGCCGTGCTCGGCCCGCAAGTCCAGGTCGGTTTGCTTCAACAGGGCGATGAGCTCGTCGAGCTTGCTGCCAATGGCCTGACTGTCCATCAGGTTCTTGGTCGAGGTGCGGACCAGCGGGACGAGGGTGCGCTCCACGATGGCGATTTGTTGCGCGAGCAACTCTTCGACTCCCGCGGGTGGCGGTGAGTGGACGAAGACGTCGAGCTGCGGCTTGGCGACCTTCTGCAGCGCCGCTTCCAGGGCCAAGAGTTTCGCCGTGACCTCCGCGTCTTTTTTGGGTGTCGAGAGCTTGAGCAGGGTGGTTTCGAGCTTCTTCATGACCGAAGAGAGCTGCTCATTGGGGCTGCTGGTGAGCGTCCCGAGGGCGGCCTCGATCTTCTCGAGCAACGGGCGCAGCGCGTTGTCCTTTTGGCTGCTCTTCTCGGCGCCGACGTGGAAGCGCTCCACCGCCGAACCAATGGCGGCGCCGATTCCGTGCAATTGTTCGCCGAGTCCGCCGATGGAGCCTGCCACACGAGTCACTGGGTCGTCGTCGCCGCCGCCCATCATCTTGACCCGACGGTAGTCTCGTTTAATCTGCTCCCAGCGATCCCTCTCCACCGAACCGAGGGTGCCGCGCATCTCGGCGAGCTTGAGGAGGTTGTGCTCGGCGCCGGTCGTCAGCGTCTGGGCCTCTTGGTTGTAGTGATCGCGGATCAAGGCGTCGAGCTCCGCTTCGTTCATGGCGGGCACGATCTTCTCCGCCAGCTTGCTCATGTTGCGGTAGCTGCCTTGCAGCTGGAACTTGGGCTCAGTGCGAAACGCGTCGTCCATCGAGGCCGACTGGATGTAGAGCTGATTGACCTTGAGCAGCACATCTCGGGCGACGAAGACTTTCTTGAAAATGGAGATGACCTCGCCCAGCTCGACCGCGGAGTAGGCGTAGGTCAGCTCGGTAGTCGGGACCTCTTCGCCCTGGGCCATGCGGATGATCTTGTAGATGTCGCCGTACTCGCGGGTCGACAAGGGGGCCAAGACCGAGTTCGAAGTCATGGCGTTCTCGACGTAGCTGAGCGCGAAGACGTCGTCCTTGCCTTCGAGAATGTCGCCGAGGTTGTAGGTGTCCGCTCGGTTGGCGAGCATGTCGGGGATCTGGAACTTCGCACCAGACTCGGTGTACGGGTTGCCCGCCATAACGACGCAGAACTTCTTGCCACGGAAGTCATAGGTGTGGGTCTTGCCTTTCCACACACCCTCGACTCGACGTTGGGCGTCGCAGAGCGAGATGAACTTCTGCAGCAGCTCTGGGTTGGTGTGCTGGATGTCGTCGAGATAGAGCATGACGTTGTTGCCCATCTCGAAGGCGAGGTTGATCTTCTCGACTTCCTGTCGGGCGGTGGCGTTGGGGGCCTCGGCGGGATCCAGTGAGAGGACGTTGTGACCCAGTGCCGGCCCGTTGACCTTCATGAAGACCAGCCCGAGCCGGTTGGCGACGTACTCCATGAGGGTCGTCTTGCCGTAACCAGGCGGCGAGATGAGCAGAAGAAGCCCCATGAGATCCGTGCGTTTGCTCTCTCCCGAGGCGCCGAGCTGCTTGGCGAGGTTGTCGCCGATGAGGGGCAGGTAGACCTCGTTGATGAGGCGGTTGCGGACGAAGGAGGTCATGACTCGAGGCATGAACTCGTCGAGCCGGATGCGGGCGCGCTCCGCCTCGATGCGGTCGCGTCGAGCCTGCCGATAGGCGCGATAGCCGGGCACGTGATTGACCACGAAGGTATGCAGGCGCGAGGTGAACTCGTCCAGACGCAGGTCCAGAGCGCCTTCTGAGATGCGCGGGTGATTGCCGAGCAGGCCGCCCACTTTCGTGGCGGTCATGACCTGGCTGACCTGATGATCGACGCCGCGCTCCGTGAGAATCAGGGCCGCGCACTCTTCGATGGCCACCGCCGGCAGCTCGGCGCTCGAGGTGAGCAACGCTTCGAGCCAGGCCGTGACGAGGTGGTAGGACGCTCGAAGGTCTTCGACCGCCTTGAGGTCGTCGTCGAAGGCGGTGCGGGTGTGGGTCTTGTCCAGGTGGGCGAAGAGCGCGTCGCGCAAGCGAGCGGCGTCCGAGCTCACGGTGAAGCGCGGGCGCTCGACGGCGATCTCTTCCAGGAGGTAGCGACCTGCCAACCGCGCCGAGTCGAGGTCGAAGCCTAAGCCGCGCGCGTCGTTGAACGCGGCGATCGCTTGCCCCAGCTCGGCCGCGAGCTCTTCGACCGCGTGGCTGTGTTGGAACGCGTCGCGCAGGCGACGCAAGCTGGCACAGCGGCGCGCCCAGATCGCCTTGACTGGCCCCTGGGGAAGTGAACTCCAGAACAGCATAGCCAGCGCGCGGGGGCGCGACGCAAAGCGGAGTAACCCTGCGGTCGTCCGCATCGCCAGGAGCTTGGACAGCAGCTCGGTGGCGTCTGAGTCGTGCACACCGCGCTCGTAGCCCTCTTCATAGCGGTCGGCGGCGTAGGCTCGAACCAAGGTCAGCAGACCCTTCTCCCGAACGACCTCGTGCAGGTGCAGCAAGCTCATGCCGTTGCGGCCGGCCTCCGCGTCGTCGAGGATCAGCGCGGCCAGGTATTCCGCCCGATACACGTCGGCGTTCTCCGAGAGCACGGTCTGGTTCCAGTACTCGCGCGTGGCCGCGTTGAACCCCTCGTCGTCCACGAGCTCGTAGAAGTCGGTGCCGGTGAGGTGCACCGCCATCTCCGTCTTACCGTCGACGGTGCGGGGCACGAGGGTAAGCTCGAGGGGTTGTTGGTTGACGCTGAACTGGTGCCGGCCGAGCTTGATGAGGGTGTCGCCGCCCTCGAACAGGTCCTGCCTATCTCGTAGGCCACGCAGGGCGTCCTGTCTCGACGATTTGAGCTTGGCCAAGACCTCGTCGGCCTTTACGCTGTCGTGCAGCTCCATCAGGCTCTCGGAGAGCTGCCGCAGCTTCTGCACCATGGGATCCGACGCGAAGTAAGCGTTCAGCTCGTTCTCGTCCTTGAAGCTCTTGCCGCGCCGCTGCACGCCCTGCAGAATCCGGTCGGCGGCGTTGAGCAGGTTCTGCACGCGGCGTTGCCGCTCGTCGAGCAGGGTCTGCTTGCGTGTCCCGATGGCGTCGTAGACCTCTTCGCGCTTGCGAGCCAGGTCCTCGAGGAACTCGTCGAACTCGCTGAAGCGGCCCTCGAGCTCTTCGAGCTGCAACATCAACCGGGAGAGTTCCTCGTCGCAGCGTTCTGGTGTGTCGCACAGCGACATGGCGCTCGCCACGCTCTGGCCATAGAGCTTGAATTGGGCGACGAACTCGGCCTTGCCTTCGCGGGTCATCAGCGACTTGCGATGACTCTGCAGCGTGGCGCGCACCCGATTGAGCTGCGCGAAGACCTCGGAGATCTGTTCGAGGATCTCGGTGCGTTGGGTGGCGTCATCGACCTCCAACCCGCTCACCACCTCGGCCAGCAGGTTGAGTCCCACTGTCAGGGTCTCGAGCTCGTCGTTGAGCGGCTTGATGGCGGTGACCTTCTCCACCGCCGGCACCTTTTCCAACAGGACCGCCAGGTCCTTCTTGACGGGCTCGAACGCTTTCCCGCCCAACAGAAACTGGATGCAGGCCGCGGCGACGCGGTCGAAGCGCTCGATGTTGGTCGCCTCCATGGCCTCGATGGCGGGCAGCTCGATGTAGCGCATCTCCTTGAGGGTCACGAGCTGTCCGCGATGCGCCCGCAAGCCCGCCATGGCCTCCAAGAAGCGCTCGATCCGATCCCAGCTCTCTGGCCGCAGCCCGCGGTTGAGCTCGCGGCCGCGTTCTTCGGCCTCTTCGAGGGCTTTGCGCGAGGCCTCTATCAAGAGCTGAACTTTCTCGAACTCGTCGATGATCAGCTCGGCGCTGTCACGAATGCTGCGCAGCACCGTGGCGAAGTCGCCAACCTCGCTTCCGCCTAGCCAATAGTAGCTGTCGAGGAGCTTGCTCGCCCTTGAGATCAGATCCTCATAGAGGCGCCGAGAGGGCGCCGCCGAATCGATCAACCGCCGCAGCGTGAAGCAGTCCGAGATGCCTCGAACCAAGTCGGCGTTGCCGATGCGGCCGAGGATTGAGTCGTCTTTCGGCGCGTCGGCGGCGAACTCGGCGGAGACAAATGGAGACTGCCAAATCTGGATCGGGTGGACCCGCACCGGCTCCTCACCGTTGCCTCGGAAGACCGCGATCTTGCCGTCCTGGAAGAGGGAGTATCCGTTGCAGTGGATGGGGGTGCTGACCTCTTTGCGCACGAGGTTGTAGGGGTAGAGGACGTAGCTGCCGACCTCGCGGCGATAGAACACGTAGAGGACGTCTTCGCCGTTGGGCGAGCGGATGGACTTGTGCAGCTCGAGCCCGTCGGTGACCTCGTCGAAGACCTTGTAGTCGCCGGTCTGCAGGTAGTAGCCGCCGGGGAAGATGAGGCCATGGTCCTCGGGCAGCTGTACGCACGACTGCCCGATGGCGTCGAGCCGAACGGCCGACTTCTGGCGAGCGTTGTAAACGAAGTGCCGGGTCTTCTCCTCGCGATAGGGGCGGACCTTGAGGACGATCAGCGAGCCGAGCTGGGCGTAATAGAACTGCGAGTCGTCCAGGGATTGAGTCGCGTCGTCGACGGGCTCGGCGTAGATCCCCTGCCCGGACTCGGTGTTGTCCTCGACCTTGATGGTCAGGTCGCCACCCACGGTCTCGACGAAGATCTCATCGAGGATGTTGATGTGGGGATGGTGCCCGCGAACATGCTGGTCTCCGGTGGTCGCGATCCAGTCGAAGTCGTGGGACCTGGGGAAGACGAAGTCTCGCTCGCCGCGATCGTCGACGTAGAGCGCCTCGCCCTGGGGCGTGAGGGCCCACTTGAAAACCCGGATGTCCTTGAGGGTTTGCCCGGTCTTGAAAACGGCGAGCAGCTTCGTCTCGTCGACCACGAGCTGCATCAGGCGAGCGTCTTTGTAGAACTCGCAGAGCTGGGAGAACTCCCTTTGAAAGCGCTCGTCGACCAGGAAGCGCGGGCCGCCTTCGGTGAAGTCGAGCGACGAGAGATCGAAGCCCTGTTCGGTCTTCTCGAAGCGGTGCAGGCTGAGCACATCCCTGAGGGTGGTGGTCTGCTTCAGCCCCATGAAGACGGTGAAGCCGAACAGCAACCGGTTGCCGACGCTGACGATGTCACGGGGGACACAGTTGTTGTCCGTCCGCACGCGCTCGTTGCCGACGACGGTCATCTCGACGCCGCCAAACGACTCCTGGCGTCGCTTGTTGAGCGTGTCAGCGCGCGTCGCCAGGTCTCTGCCCTGCGCCATCAAACGCGCGCGGATGATCTCGTAGTTGCCCAAATCGATGGATTCGCTGGCACCCTTCGGGGACTCGCCCTCCGTCATGCTTCGCCTCGTCGACTGGCCGCGCATCGAAATTCGCGCGGCGCTGTGCAAATAGGGGGTTGGAAGGGCTCTGGTTTAGCAGTCCTGGGTGAGAGATTCCACAGACCTGATGGCCTGCGTTCTCGGGCTCTGGGCCTCGTCGTCGTCGGACTCCAGCGGTATGTCGCGAATATTGCTTCGATCTTATCGCAGAGACGCAGAGGGCGGCCGAGGCGCAGAGAGCTGAACCATTGAGCTGCATCGGCGTGAGCTCATGCACGCCCATGCTCCTCCGCGGTGCAACAGGCCGGGTAGGCGTGCCAACTCGTGCTCACCCGCGACGACTCACGTCGCTTTGCTGTTCGAATTGGCCTCACCCGCGACGCCCAAGGGTACTTTGGAGGTCCAAGATGGCCTCACCCGCGACGACTCACGTCGCTTTGCTGTTCGAATTGGCCTCACCCGCGACGACTCACGTCGCTTTACTGTTCGGTTTGGCCTCACCCGCGACGCCCTAAGGCACTTTGGAGGTCCAAGATGGCCTCACCCGCGACGACCTCGGGCACTTTGGAGGTCCAAGATGGCCTCACCCGCGACGACCTAGGCCGGGTTGGTGTGCCAACCCGTGCTCCTGCGCGGCGCAACAGGCCGAGTTGGCGCGGCAGTTTGCGGCCACTTACACAAATCATCATCCACTCACCGTCTCGAAAAAGAACCCAAATGACGGTGACCAAGGAAACAAGGACGAACGAGGTGCGCTATGCGATTGAATCTGGCTCTTGTGTTGATGTGTGCAGTGGTGCTCGCCTTCTCCTCGGGATGTGACGACGTCGAGACCACGACTGTCGACACCCAGTCCGCCGACGCGACCACGGACCAAACCGCCACCGATGTCCCTGCGGACCAGACCGCCGCCGATGTCCCTGCGGACCAGACCGCCGCTGATGTCCCGGCGGACCTCGCCCACGACCAAACCGATGCGACGACGCCGGACCTCATCGACGACGCCGTCCAGGACCAAGTGTCAGACGCCACCGAGCTGCTCGTGGACATGGTGATTCCTCCAGCACGCGGGACCTGCGTGAGCGAAGCCGACTGCGGCGGTGAGGCCTGTTTGGGGCTTGGTGGGGAGAACGGCTGGCACACGTGTGCGAGCCCCGTTGCGGAGGCGGTGGGCTGCCAGGAGCAAGGCATGGACGCCTGCTGTACCAGCGCTGACTGCACCGAGGGCGCCTGCTTTACCGGCCCACGCTTCTACTGCGGAGGGGCTTTCCCCCCCATGGCCAACCTCTGCGCGGCCGACGAGTGCGCGACTAACGCCGACTGCAGCGCCGAGCCCTTTGGCGCGTGCGTTCCGGCCGGAGCGTTCAACGAGCACGTCGCCCGCTGCACCTACGGCGACTGCGTCCTCGACAGCGACTGCAGCGCCCGTGCGGGCGGCGCCTGCCTGCCCTTCTTCAACCCGTGCAATCACCGCTTCATCGGGCTGAACTGCACCTACGCCGACTCTCTCTGCAAACAAGACTCAGACTGCCTAGGCGGCAGCATGGGGAACGGCTACTGCGCGCCGGGGGCCAACGGCGTGACGACCTGCGAAGATTTCCTGCCCCCTCCGTGACCTTTGAACCCTCACCGATTTCGTCGAGTCTTGGCCGCCCGAAGGTGGCCAAGACTCAGGTCTCGCGGCGGTCCGCGGCGTGTCGTTCCAGCGAGGCGCGGGCCCAATCCCCCAGGGCCGGTCGAAGCGTCCGAGGATCCAGAGTTTGAAACTCAGCTCGCGACTCTCGCCCGAGGTCGTCGAACAATGACGACGGGGCCGCCGGCTCAGCACTTCGGCGCTGAGCGGCGCCGGAGGGAAGCCGTTGAGCTGGCTCAGCAGATCGGTCAGCGGCAGCTCCTGCAGCGCCGATGGCAAGGTCCGTTGCGCATGTCGCCGAAAGGAGGACGCGGTGGGGTAAGCCCGATCAGCTCGAGTGGCGAGGCAGCGTAATGGTGACTGTGGTGCCTTGACCCTCTTTGCTGTCGATGGCGATATTTCCGCCGTGGGAATCGACGATGGTCTTGGCGATGGAGAGGCCAAGTCCGGAGGCTTCCACTTTGGTGGTGTAGAAGGGCACGAAGACCATGGGGAGGAGATCCTCGGGGATCCCCACTCCAGTGTCGCGAACCGTGATCACGACCGCATTCTCTGCCAGCGTGGTGCTCAATGTGACGAGGTTGTCTGGCGTGGGTCTCTCGAAGGCTTGGGAGGCGTTGATGAGCAGGTTGACCAAGGCCTGAGTGAGGTCGGCTCCGTCGCCCAGCACCAGCGCACCTTCAGTGTCGAGGTTACTGTCCACCGAGGTGACGTATTTGAGGTCGTGGAAGGCCAGCTCAAGCGCACCTTTCACGAGCTCGTCGAGGACGAGAGGGTGCCACCCGCGCTCCCCATCAGAGACCGAGTACAACTTGAGGGCACGGACGATCTTTTGCACCCTCAGGGCTCCCTCGCGGGCGTCTTCGAGCATCCCGGAGATGTCGCGCTGGGCTCGAGGAGTCAGGAGATGACTGCCTCCATCGAGGGTCTCGAGGCTGCTGAGGGTCGAGTCTAGGGTCTCGAGGTTCATGATGACGTAGGAGAGGGGATTGCTGATCTCGTGCGCCACCCCCGCGGCCAGGGCGCCAGCGCTCGCCAGTCTGTCGGCTTGGATGAGGCGAGCCTGCATCTTGCGCAGCTCGGTCGTCTCGCGCAGGGCGATCAGCACGGCCTCTTGGCCCTCCCAGGCGATCGGAGTGGCGCGGAGCTCGGCGATTCCCAGCTCCCCATCCTTGCCGACAATCGAGACTTCCCGCGGTTCGGTGTGATCGAAGGGGTAGCGAAAGCGTCTGTCCAGAAGCTCCTCGCGAGACTGGCCGAGTAGGGACTCGGCGGACGGGTTGACGAAGAGGACCGTGCCCTCGTTCGAGAGCACGACGACGCCGTCGAGGCTGCCCTTGGCGATCTCGAGGAGATTGCTGCGGTTCGCCTCGAGCGCCCGCAAGCTCTGTTTGCGCTCGAGGAGAAAACAGATCGTGCGCGTCATCAGCGCCGGAGTGAGCTGCCCACGTGGCAAGGTGTCGTCCGCTCCGGCGCGCAGCAGCTCGAGCTCCACCTCGGCTTCGTTGCCATCGGTGAGAACGATGAGTGGAGCGTGCAAAGCGGCGCGCCTCAGCCTTTTCACCGCGGCCGACGCGGGTTCGAGCACCATGGGGCTAGCCGACGCGTAGAAGATGGCATCGGGCTCAGAGGTCTGGGCCCAGGCGACGCCAGCGTTGAGCTCGGTCGTCCCATGCAGAGTGAGCTCTGGGTGCTCCAACATCTGGGTGACGGCGGCGAGGGTTTCTGGCTGTTCGTCGATGACCAACACCGAGAACGAAACGTGGGGACTCACACAGTCGAGTTTCGGTTTCGAGTGGCCCTTTGACATGTTGCACCATTGATCCGAGTTGAACTCGTAGCCAGGGATGGCGGAGAGTCGTGCAAATCCGATGAGTCGCGCGCAGGAAGCGCGCAACAACGCCAGGTTGTGACCTGACTTCAACGGTCCGGATCGATGATCCAATCCTGATAATATTCGGGCATCCTCCCAAAACTGATCGCGCCAGCGCTGTTGACCAAGATCCCGACGAGCATCAGCGCCACGAAGAAGACGCCGATGCGCCGCCGATTGAGCGCCAGCAGGAGCACTAAATACGGCGTGTAGTCGACGCTGAAGCGGAAGCCGAACTGGGACCAGCCGGTGTTCTGGTAGAAGAGGCCCGGAATGGCGATGGCCGCCGTGGTCGCCACCAGCGCCCAGAACCATTTCCGGTCGAGCTGCCGAGAGCCCGTCCGGTACGCCAGCAGATAGAGCAACGGCGGCGTAGTCAGGAAGAGGCTCATGCCGTGCTTCGAGAAGATGACGTAGGGAGCGTGCGGCTGTATGCGCGGCAGTAGGGCGAAGGCCGCGATGAGGTTCTTGGAGAGGAAGTGGTAGTTGAAGAGCCCATAGAGTTGGATGCGGCGCAGGCCGCCTTGGGCCAGATAGGTGTGGCCGAATTCCCCTGGGTTCTCGAAGCGCGCCGAGTTCATCCACATCAAGAACGCGCCGACCGCCAGGATGGGCACCGCGAAGAGCACCGACTTGTAAAGGAACTCGCCCCAGTTCTTCCGCCGAATGCGGCCGTCGGGGAAGAACAGGAAGTAGGCGAAGAACACGAAACTGAACGCCAACGGCGTGCGCGTCGCCATAGCGAACGCCAAGAAAATGCCAGCCAACAACGGGTGCCGCGTGTCGATGGCGGCCAGGATGTAGAGCAACGTGAAAGTCAGCCCGACGACCAACGCCGTGAACCACACCTGTCCCAGGATCGAACACCACAGGACGTTGGTCCCCAGAGCGAAGAGGACGGTGAGGACTGCATTCTCGCGGGTCGTGCGGGTGCTCGCGCCGAGCTGCGTCAGATGCTGCAACAGAAAGAACATCAGCAGCACATTCAACGCGGCGAAGACGATGGTGAACTTGACGTCGTTGAGCCCGAGCTTCTTCGGGTCCTTCAGGTCGACCTCTGGGCTGTCGACGTCGGGAATCAAGGGCATCATCAGGAGCGCCGGACCCGGCGGGAACGAGACGAAGGTGTGGGTCACCTGCCGGCGGCCGTGATCGAGGTCCTCGCTCTTGATGATGTAAAGGTTGCCGTCGAGAGTGCGGAACTTCCCCTGCCCACGATCGAGCCAGATCCCTTTGAGGGTTTCGTCGCCCTTCACGGGCAGCTCGATCCAGCTCGCCCAGTCGTTGCCGTGCGGGGGCGGGACGAGCATCTCGAAGGTGCACTTCTCCTCGAACGGGGCCTTCTTCGCTAGGCACTGGTTGAGGGTGTGGGCGAGGTAGACGAAGTGGGTGTCCTCGCTGGGTTGGCCGAAGCGATTCCAGCTGAACGTCGCGTAGGTGACGAACGCCAGCGTGAAGATGAAGGCCGCGACGAGAGTGGTCTTGACCACGCTTCGCCAGCGCTTGGCGAAGTACTGACGCGCCCCCTCGCGGCGCACGGCGCGCGCCGTGCCCCAGAGCGTCCAGGGCGCGCCGCGCCCGACACCTGGCGGTGACAATGGTATTGAGGGCGGCAATCCCTGGTCGGCCGGATGGACGCGCGCGTCCAAGTTCGGCGAGAGCACGACGCCCGCACGACTTCGGCGGACCGAGACCCGCTCGCCAGATAAATCCGAGTCGGAATCGAACTTGATGTCGAGCCTGGCCGGCTTTGACGTTGGGGCGGGCGGTGGCTGGTCGAAATCGGAGCCCGCTGGACGAGTCTCGACCACCTCCTCTACGTCCTCTTCGTCTTCTTGAAGGAGGTCCTCCTCGTTGAGGATGACCTCCTCATCTCGAGCGGACGCCTCCAGCCCCAGAACTGCTGCGTCCTCGAGCCCCGCGACAGCCGGCAACACCTCGATGATGCGCGGCGTTGGCCGCACCTCGACAGCCGGCAACGGCTCGATGATGCGCGGCGTTGGCCGCACCTCGAGAGCCGGCAACGGCTCGATGACGCGAGAATCGGACTGCAATTCGAGGGCGAACGCCTCGATGCGCGGCACCTTCAAGGTGCGTGGCGATTGTTCTGGCGGCGGCTCTTCGAGCCTCATGAAGTCTGCGGCTGACGCCTCGAGAGGGGCGGTCTCGACCGCCATTTCTGGCGCCTCGTCGAGGAGCACCTCATCCACCTCGAAGCCTTCGTCGAGAACCACCTCCTCGTCGAGGGTGAAGGCCTCGTTCAGATCCAGGTCGCCCATGTCCCAGGCGGACTCCAGCTCGAAGGAGTCGAACTCGACGGGCGCCTCCTGGACCGCTCGCACTGGGGAAACGGCCACTGGCGCCAACACAGGAAGTGTCGGCTTCGATGCTACTGTGGGGGCGTCAGAGAGCTCGTCGAAGTTCGCGCTGAGCCAATCGAGCGCGCTCCCAGCGAGGTCGTCGAGACCTTCAAAGCCCTCTCCATCGGCCAGCTCGGCGCTCGGCTCGGGCTCGACCATCGCCGGCGACGAGGATGTCGACGGGGCCGCATCGGCCTGAGCCGGCTCGACGAGAAGAACTGGTGGTTTCGGGTCGCTCATCGGGTTTCGCTCGCTTCCCAACACCAACCTCGCTCGAAGCGAGCGAGTTACGTGCCTACGCTCGCGCTCGAAGCGCCAGGACTAAACACATGGGGACAGCCGGGGCACCCTATCAAGGTCCCATTTTCCCTTCAATTTGCCTGACCAGTCCTCTTCGCTTCCGATCTAGATTCTCGAACCGTCTAGAGCTAGTTTCCACAGGTGCCCATCTCTGCAGCTTCTGAGAGGACCCGAACTCATGGTCGCAAGCCCCGCTCGAAATCCCGAACAATTCGTCGCCGGCTTGGTTTTCGCTGTTTTCTTGGGGGCTCTGACCCTCGGCTGCGAGCCCACCAGCGAGCCCTCACCGAGGATCGAGCAGACCTCGCCAGCGCTGGTGGTGCAGACCAAGACCCTCACCATCGTCGGAGTGGGGTTCGGAGCTTTTGCTCCAGGTTGGTCTGGGGTTCTGATCAACGGCAGCTGCGCGCCAGTCTCGGTCTGGGATGAGCATAAGATCGTCGCCGTAGTCCCGCCCGGTGTGGGCTTGGGGCTGAAGCGCTTGACCGTGCTCCGTGGGGACGGCGCCAGGGCCTTCGACGACGTCGTCATCTCTGGCGTCAACATTCCCTCGCGCTCCATCGGCTGCGAGCTGAACTCTTTCCTCGTCGACTACGACCGGCCCGATGGGGGCGACGAGGTGCCAAACCTCACCGATGTCAGCGTGGACGTCTTATCGGACGGGGCTGACGGCACTCTCACCGATGTGGCCGTCGACCACAAAGAAGTTCAGGACGATTTCATCGCGCCGGACTACTGCCCAGCGGCGGTAGCCGAAGGGCCCTGCAACAACGACTGGGACTGCCCAAGAATCATCGACGCCCCCGAGAAGACCTCGGACATCGTCTTCACCTGCATGCTGGACTGCATGTCCGACGACGATCCGTTCGCCTGTGATACCCTCTGCTTGTCCTCGAGGCTCTCGCTCACCGATGGGTGCTCGGTCTGCCACGCGCAATACAGCGACTGCGTGTTCACCGTCTGTCGTTCGGAGTGCGCCATCGACCCGAACGGCGAGAGCTGTGTCGGGTGTCGGGTGCCTTGCGACGAGCAGTATCAGCAGTGCAGCGGCCTGGTGATGAGCTTCTAGGAGTCAGGCGGCGACTAGCTAGTGCCCGTCCGGAAATACCCCATCTGCGGCGTCGCCTTCCTCCCTCGCTCCTCGGCGTAC
>PFUG01000289.1 GCA_002789955.1 Deltaproteobacteria bacterium CG_4_9_14_3_um_filter_63_12
TTGAACCTTTGAATCGCACCTTGATTCCACAAGAAATGGCGCGTAGCCAACCTGACGAGCCCGGCGATTTTCATGGCAGAGATGAGAAAACCAAGAACCCGACTCACCGTTGCCACCGACGAAGCAGCTGCTGCCAAGGCAGAATCGAGCTTGTCGCAGCAGCCATTGCTTCTAACGAAGCAAGCTCCAGACTCCGGACTCCGGACTGAACTTCGGAACCGACGAAGCAGCTGCTGCCAAGGCAGAATCGAACAAGCGAGTCTGGAGTCTGGAGTCCGGAGCTGGAACCATGAGCTCACAACGAGACAGCTCCTTATCTCAAACCCTCTGCGCCTCGGCCGCCCTCTGCGCCTCTGCGATAAGAACGAAGCAATATCGACAACATACCGCTCGAACCCGCGATTTTCATAGCAGGCAAGCGGGGCAATAAATCCAAATCGGTCCTCGGTTGTTGCTCGCCTGGCTACGAGTTGTCGAGGTTCGGCCTCCGTGTTCTGTCGGCCGACCGCGAGCAGGCCGTTTCCAAGCCTCGCCGTATGCGTTATGAAATCTGGTCATGCGGTGAGCCGATTCGTCGCAACGCACAACGGCCTGCATTCCTGACGGCCGATTTTCACTCTACCCCACAGTGAGCCTCACCTTCATGACCCAAGAATCTCAGCCAGAGTCCGTCACGGCCACACCCAGTGAGAGCGATCTGGACGCCATCGCGCGCATCGCCGCCGCCCGTGAAGCCATCATCGAGCAGGTCCGCAAGCGCATCATCGGCCAGGACGAGGTCATCGAGCACCTCCTCATCGCGCTCTTCGCGAAAGGGCATTGCCTGTTGATGGGCGTGCCCGGCCTCGCCAAGACATTGCTGGTCAGCACCGTGGCCCAGATCCTCGACCTGAGCTTCAACCGGATCCAGTTTACCCCCGACCTGATGCCCAGCGACATCACTGGCACGGACATCCTCGAGGAGGATCGCACCACCGGCAAACGCGAGTTCCAATTCGTCCGTGGGCCGATCTTCTGCAACTTGTTGTTGGCCGACGAGGTCAACCGCACGCCACCGAAGACCCAGGCCGCGCTGCTGCAGTCGATGCAAGAATATCAAGTCACCGCCGGCGGCCGGACCTACCCGTTGGCGCTTCCCTTCTTGGTCTTCGCGACTCAGAACCCCATCGAGCAAGAAGGGACCTACCCCCTCCCCGAGGCCCAGCTCGATCGTTTCATGTTCCACCTCGAGGTCGACTACCCCAACGAGGCCGACGAGCTGGAGATCGTGCGACGCACAACGGTCGACCATCAGCCGACCCTCACTCGCATCCTCAAGCCCGAAAACATTGTGGCGCTGCAGCGCATCGTGTTGCGCGTGCCGGCTGCCGCGGAGGTGATTCAGTTCGCGGTGTCCTTGGCGCGGTCCAGCCGCCCGGACGACGTCAATGCCCCGGCCTTCGTCAAAGAGTTCGTCGCCTGGGGCGCCGGACCTCGCGCCAGCCAATACTTGATCCTCGCCGCCAAATCCCGCGCGGTGCTGCACGGCCATTTCGTCGCCAGCATCGAGGACGTGCGCGCCGTGGCCCTGCCCATCCTGCGACATCGAATCATCACCAACTTCCACGCCGAGGCGCAGCGCGTCACCTCGTCGGCCATCGCGACGAGGCTCCTCGGGGAGATGGCGCCTTGAGCGCCGAGCGAGAGGCGCTCGGGACGGCACCCGCCTACGTCCAGCCCGAAGCGCTCATGCGGCTCGCCGGCCTCAAGCTGCGCGCTCGCAAGGTCGTGGAGGGTGTCCTGTCGGGCCTTCACCGCTCGCCTCACAAGGGCTCGAGCGTCGAGTTCGCCGAGTACAAAGAGTACACACTGGGCGACGAGATTCGCCACATCGACTGGAAGGCTTACGGCAAGTCGGACAAGTATTACGTCAAACAGTACGAGGAAGAGACGAATTTGCGCGCCTTCATCCTCCTCGACGTCTCCGGCTCCATGGGCTTCGCGGGCAAGGACATCGCGAAGCTCGAATACGGGAAGATCCTCGCCATCTCCCTGACCTACCTCCTGCTGCGCCAGGCCGACGCCGTGGGGTTGCTGCTCTTCGACGAGAAGCCAAGCGTCTTCATCCCGCCCTCGAACAAGTCGACGCACGTCGACGATCTCATCCTGCTGCTCGAAGGGACCTCGGCCGGCGCCCTTAAGACCAACATCGTCGCCGCCCTCAGTCGCATCGCCGAACAAGTGCGCCAGCGCAGCCTCGTCATTCTGATCTCCGACATGTTGCAGCGCGACGACCAAGTCGGACACTTGCTCAAAGTGCTGCACTCCCGCGGAATGGACGTGCTCCTCTTCCACCTCGTCGATCCCCACGAGCTGGACCTGCCCTACGAGGGGCTCAGCCTCTTCGAGGGCTTCGAGGGCGAGGAGCAGCTCCTGGTCGACCCTGACGACATCCGAGCCGCCTATCAGCAGGCGCTCGACGGATTCTTGGCCGCCCTCGAGCGCGTGTGTCGAGAGGCGAACACCGACTACCATCGCGTGCTCACCAACACCCCCCTCGAAGAGGTCCTGCTCGAGGTGTTGATGGGACGGCTGGCGAGCTCCAGAGCGAGGACTCGACGCTGATGACACAGGAACCAGGGGGACCCATGAGCACAGAAGCACTGAGTCGACGAGAGTTCCGATTCCCGTTCCCAGGCGCCGTCGTCCTCAGCATGCTCGTGGTCGTCATCTTCGCGGCCGCTCACTGCTATTACACCTTCCATTCCGTGCACCTGCTCTCGGTCGAACAGCAGATCAGCGCGACGCGCTCGATGCAGATGATTCGCTGGATGTGGGCAGCTACCGTCGCTCTGGCGGTCTTCGTCGGCGTGACCATCTGGCTGCGAGCTCGGCTCTTGCTGGTTCTCGAGAGCGAAGGTCTGAGGTTGCGCCGGGCCCACTTGTTCGCCAGCAAGCGGGAGCTCTTCCTGCCCTATAAGCAGGTCCAGAAGGTGGTCGTGGACTCCGGCGGCAAGACCCTGCGCATCGAAGGCTCGATGGACACCTACAAGCTCCCTCTGTTGCACGCCGTCGAACCAGGGGGCCGCCGCCCGAAAGAGAAGGGGAGCAAGCACCCCCTAGTCATCGCGCTCGCCGAGCGCGGCGTCAGCGTCCGCTGAGCTCGCCCGGAGTCCGGAGCCGGCTTCTGCGACCCGTCGGCAGCACTCCTGGCAGCAGTCGGCTGAAGCTCCAAACTCCAGACTGTCCGAAATCGAAGCCCGACCGACCCGTCGGACTGATTCAAACAGCCGAACAAAGACCGGAGTCTGGAGTCCGGAGTCTGGAGCCGGCTTCTGTGGCCCGTCGGACCAGCAGCATTCCTGGCAGCAGCCGGCTGAAGCTCCAGGATCCAGACTCCGGACTCCAGACTGATCCGAAATCGAGGCCCGACCGGCCCGTCGCTACTCAACTGCAGGAGCGACGGTGAAGGCGAGGTGGTCCAGGATGGAGCCGTCGGGGGCGACGACCTCTACGGTCCAGGCGCCGACGTCGTCGGCGCGCATGGTTCTGCGCGACCAGGTGCGCCACTCGCGGCTCCGGCCGACGCTGAGGGAGGCGCTGAAGACCGGCTTGCCGTCCTTCTTCCAGATCATCTCGACCTGGGACTCGTCGGCGAGGTTTTCGAGGCTGACCCAGGCCCAGACCTTCTCACCGACCTTGAACTGGTCGGAGGGGCTGACGGGCTCTCGGTCGGCGACGTCGAGGGCGAGGCTGGAGCGCTTCACGCCGAGGGTCTGTGGAATCGAGCTGTCGCCGTCGATGACCCTCTCTTCCGCCATGGCGTCGGCGGCGAAGAGGACGCAGAGGATGAGGGCAATGACGAGGCTGAGGGCGAGGTGAGTGTCTTGGCTGCGGGGCTGAGTGTTCATCCTTTTCTCCGTTGTCGAAGTTGTCGAACGTAATGGGGGAAGGGCTGTTGTGCTTGTGGTCTTCGGCGTCTTGGCGGCGAGCTCGAGCACGCCCAGAGGTACTGCAGTGCGTGTGCCAGGCGACAGAACAAAGCCGCATGGACCGTGTAGGTGTTTGTAAATATTTGTGAAATAATGTGGCCGCTGGGACGAGTGGGCGAGGGATGGGGCGAGCTTGGGCGGCATCGAAGGAGTTGCGCGCAAGAAATAATCCAAAAACATACACACGCAAGAATATTGTATGTAATTCAAGTCAGCATGGAGAATCGTGACGCCAGCGTCCTGTAGTTCACCGAAACGTATTGATAAATTCCGTGCGCTCGGGTTGCCTCGGCTATCGCGCAACTGCGGGTGAGCATGGCTCTCCACAACGAAGGGTGGTAAGGCCAGTGGTCGCTCCCGCACGTACCGCTCCCCGGACCGGGCCCCTGGCCTTCTTTCCTCAGGCAACGCGAGACCCCATGAGTGACCGACGTT
The DNA here is from genome assembly GCA_002789955.1 of Deltaproteobacteria bacterium CG_4_9_14_3_um_filter_63_12. Lineage (GTDB taxonomy): Bacteria > Myxococcota_A > Bradymonadia > UBA4248 > UM-FILTER-63-12 > UM-FILTER-63-12. The sequence continues at coordinate 4,407 of PFUG01000289.1, forward strand.
CTGGACCTAGACGCTGGAGAGGCCGCTTCGAAAGGGCCCTGATTATCGAACATCCAGACTCCCTCCTCGACGACGAGCTGAGAGCCTGCGGCATCGAGCCCGTCCGCCTCGAGGAGACTCCGACCGACGACGAGCTCGTGCGCATCCTTCAAGAGGGGCAGCACGACCTGCTCTTCAAGCGCAGCCGCGTGCTGATCACCGAGGCCGTCATCGAGGCCAGTCAGAGCTTGGCCGCCGTGCTCCTGTGCAGCATCGGCGACGATTCGGTCGACAAGGTCGCCGCCGCCAAGCATGGCGTGTTGGTCATCAACGACCCCGTCTCCAACGGACGCTCTGTCGCCGAGCTCATCATCTCCGAGATTATCTCCGCCTCGCGACGCATCGTCGAGGCCGTCAACGAGACCTCCGAGAACGTCTGGAACAAGGACAACAACCTGCGCTTCGAGGTGAAAGGCAAGAAGCTCGGCATCCTCGGCATGGGCAAGATCGGGCGGCAGGTCGCCCGGCTCGGTCAGGCCATGGGGATGAAGGTCCTCTTCCACGACACCGACGAGGTCGCCCTCGAGGTTGGGACCGCCCTCGACTACACGCCTGTCAGCTCCATCGGCGAGCTCTTCAAAATCTCGGACATCCTCACCGTCCATGTCTCCGCGGAGGACGCCCAGGGCCACTCCAACCAAGACCTCGTCACCGCTGAGCACTTCGCCGCCATGGGCGAGAAGACTGGCTTGAGCCCAAAGGTCTTCCTGAACATGGCGCGAGGGTTCCTTTACCCACCCGAGGTTTTGCTCCACGCCGTGCGCGAAGGCCACGTCAACTCTGCCTTTGTCGACGTCTTCCCCGACGAGCCTCGCCAATCCAGCGGCGGCAAGTGGCACAACCCCTATGAAGGCGAGCGCCGCATCCGCTCGACGCCGCACATCGGCGCCGCGACCCTCGAGGCGCAGCCTCGAATCGCACGCTACGTCGCCCGCACCACGCAGCAATTCAACGCCTCGGGCGCCCTGCGCGACTGCGTCTACATGCCCAAGGCCAACATCTCCGTCTCACCGGCCATCAGCAAGCACGTCCTCGCCGTCGTGCACGCCGACACCCGGGGCACCAAGAAGGCCGTCGACGACGCCCTCTACCGTGCAGGGGTCTCCAACCTGCAGTCGGCCCACGTCGACTTCCCACGCTTTGGCATCGCCTATGACCTCTCGGCCATCGACCAACCGCTGAACACCGAGCAGCTCGACTCCCTCGTCGAGGACGCCATCCAGCTGACCGGCGCCCAAGACGCCATCCGCTCGATCCGCATGATTACGCGCGCGTAAGGTTGATTCTGCTGGCTTCGG
>PFUG01000216.1 GCA_002789955.1 Deltaproteobacteria bacterium CG_4_9_14_3_um_filter_63_12
CTTCAGCTGCATCCACGGCGGCAGCCGGCCGCCTTCAGCCGCGCGCTCCGAAGTCCGGAGCTGGCTTCGTAGTGAGTCGGACTTCAGCTGCATCCACGGCGGCCGCCGGCCGCCGTCAAGACCCGCATTCAGGGCGGTTCAGGGACGGCCGCTGGCCGCACTTGTGCACCTCACCCAGTCACTTCACCTCGAAGCTCGAGATCTCCTGCACTTCTCCCGTGCTCTCCAACTTCACTACCTGCCGTTCGACGGTCTCGTTCGACTTGCCCCAGTTGCGATACACCGTCACGGCCACCTTCGTTCGCGTCGTCAGGCGCGTGCTGTCAGAGGAGTAGTACTTCGCCTTGATCAGGTACTTCCCGGCCTTCGTCTTGGGCAGCACGTACATCTCGGGCCCATACCCCTGGGTCACGTCGCGGGTCATGCTGCCGCCCATCGCCGTCTTCGGGTGCGAGTAGAAACACTCCTCGCCGCCGGGCTCGACCACGTGGAGGTCGACGTCGGTGCCGTCGGTGTTCCAGGTCATGGTCACCAGCAGACCGGCCTCGTCGAGCTCGAGCCCGGCCGTCACTTCCTTGCGGCGCTGCGCCGCAAACTCTGGCGCGCTCAGGGTCGAGGCGTCCACTTGGTTCAGGAAACGCGCGTAGTCGATGGCCATGATGGTCGAGAACTCGCCGAAGCGGCCGTCCCATTGGCCCGCCAGACCCACCTCGAAGTAGGCCAGGGCGAGGTCGTTGTGGCCCAGCTCCGCCAAGGTCAGCGCCAGGGCGTGGTACGTCTGGGGCTCCCACGGACGCGCCGACGCGACCCGCTTGAAGAGATGATACGCCTGCTCTCCCCTGCCCCACTCCAGCGCGCGAAAACCCACGTCGCGCAGGATCGTCGAGTCGCCAGGGTGCTCCTCGACCAAGCTGCTGAGCGCCTTGATGCCATCGTCGGCGCCATTCTGGGCGAAGCGCCGCTCGGCCTCGTCGTCGAGGTCGTCGCCGCTGAACGTTCGGCTGGCCAACTTCTCGCGCAAGTCCTGCGAGAGCTTCGACCTGAGCTGAGTCGTGCCCACCAAGTCGCGCTCGGGCGCCGCAAAAGCCGACTTCGGCATCGCAGCCAACACACCCAGAAACGCCTCGCTGGGCGCAAAACCCAAGCCCTCGGTCCCCTTCATCTCGCCGATCCAGCCCAGGAACCTCGCCTTCGGATCCCCAAGAGACTCGCCGATCTGCGCCACTGCGGTCCGCAAGCGCGCCGTCGCCGACTCGCTGGTCACCACCAGAGTGTCGTCCTCGGGCACGATGCCGTAGCTCAAGTAGTCGTCCTCGGACTCGAGCATCAACAATGATGCCGAGGGGCCGGTCACGCGGAAGTGCCGCGCGTAGGCCTCTGACACGTCGCCGGTCGCCCGCTGTAGGCTCTCGAGCTGGCTCAACGCAACGCTGCCGTAGACTCGAGGCGCCATTTCGGAGGTCATGCGGTGGGCGAACTTCGCCTCGAGGACCGAGCTCGTCTCGACCCCAGGGCGTCTGAGCACGAACTTCGCGCTGGCCTCGGCGTCAGGGCGTCCTCGCCCGACAAGAACCAGCTCCTGGCCGGGATAGAGCTGGCGAGGGGCGCCAGAGAGCAGCAGATCGCTGCCTCCTGAGAGGGTCACGTCGACGAGCTGCCAGGGGCGGGAGCGGTGGGCTCTGGAGGCCGCCGCGACCTCGCTCGAGCCGGTCACCGAGAAGAGGGCGCCGCCGCTCTGGCGGGCGAGCTGGGCGAGCAGGGCGTCGTCGCTGCCGCCGAGGCCGGATTTGTAGGAGAAGACTGGGCCGGCGTTGCCCGAGGCCAAGATTGCGGCGAGGGCGTGCGGGTCGTCCTCGCCCCAGGTGGCGCTGGCATCGCTGAGGAAGAAGACGTCCCAGGCCTGCTCGTTCTGGCTTTTGTACCAGCGAGGGCTGGTGGCTTCGCGCAAGGCGAGTCCGACGTCGGTGGCGCCCTCGAGAGCGAGGGTGTTGGCGGCGACTATGAGGGCGTCGACGTTCTCTTTGGTGTTGGCAAGGAAGCCGTCGGCGTACCAACGGGCCTCGACGTCGACGAAGACCACTGCGAACTCTTGCAGGCTGTCGCGGTTGTTGGTCAGGACGGCCTCGAGGAGGGCGAGATAGACGTTGAAGCGGTCGGGATTGGAGCTGAGCGAGGTGTCGACGACGAAGACGGCGCGCGGCGAAGAGGGAATCTCCTCGCTGGCCGGGATGTCGGGGGTGAGGTGGGCTGCGAAGAAGCTGCCGGCCGAGTCGCTGCCGTCGAGGAGCACGTTGCCTTCGACCTTTTGGTGGACGAGGAGGGCTTTGCCGGAGACGTCTTCGAAGCGGTAGAAGACGTGATTGTCGACGGTGTCGCCGAGGGCGGCGGGCTGAGTCGTCACGGCGACGGCGGGGAGCTTGGCCACGTTGACGTCGACGAGGGCGGCGGGCACGTCTTGGGGGACGTCGATGCGCAGCTCGAGGGTGTCGCCGAGGGTGATGAGGTCGACGTCGTAGCCAACGACGATGTGGTGCACCTGCTCGGGCTCGATGGGGTAGACGGCGGCGCTGAACATGCCGGGGCCGGCCCACTGCAGGATGGCGGGGTCGATCTCGCGCCGGACGGTTTCGCGGAAGGCGAAGGCGGCTTTCTTGCGGCTGACCATCTTGGCCTCTTTGGGGCCGATCCAGGTCTCGGTGCGGGAGGCGAGGAGGTCTTCGGGGTTGGTGCGGGCGCTGCGGACCTTCTCTCGAGAGCGCCAGATGGGATGATCCTTTGGCAGCACCTCGTCTTCCCACTCGGTCTGCCCGAAGGCCAAGTAGAACGGTGTGGCGCCTTCGGGCAGGCGCAGCTTCAGGCGGCCCTCGAGCGTCGAGTAATTGTCGTTGTAGAAGTAGAGGTCGAGCAGGACGCGGGCCCGGAAACCGTCGATCTTGGCGTGGAGCTGCATGCCTTCGAGCGGCAGCATCTCGTCGTCGCCGACCATGAGGGCGGCGGAGTTGGCGACCAGCTCGGAGCGCTTCCAGGTGGAGGCCTCGGCGGAGGTGCTGGAGGGGGTGTCGGAGGACTCGTACGTAGTGGCCACCAAGCTGGGTCTCAGGGGCAGGCGAGCGAGGAGGTTGGGCGATACGGCCGATTCGGGCTGTGCGATCTGCGAGGACTCAGTGGCCGGCAGGGGCGCGAGGGGTTGCGCAGTGCGCTGGCGGGTGGCGTCAACATGCGTGTTCTCGGGGACGGCCGTCCAGCGCTCGAGGTCGTTTCGCATCTGTGGGTCGAGGGCGAGTCCGATGAAGGCGAGGAGGGCGACGGTGGCAAGGGCGAGCAGGATGAGGAGTGTGTGCCGGGCGTTCATGGGAGTCCCTCGAGTTAGGTCCGGTATCACGAGAAGCGTACGGGATATCGGAGTCGACTGTTTGGCTTTGCGAGCGGGTCGAGACGTAGTAACTCAAGGGTTGTGCCAGGGTGTTTGGGTATCGTTTGGGTGTATCGATATGTTTCTTGATGAGAATTATTGAATACAAGTATGTTTTTTGAGCATCAGGAGAACACGGCGAGACCTTGAGTTCGAACTCGTGCTCCGTGACAAAGGCGCTATTAAGGGACAGTCTGTGACCCACACGTGTTCCTTCGCGCTTCTACTTTGGGGGACTCCTCATGAGCCTGAGCCACCGACAGGGTTTCCTTGCTCTTCTCTTGTGCCTATACGCCGCCCCTTCGGGCTGCGAGTCGCCCCAGCCGTCCAGCGCTCTGTCGACGCTGGAGACCCCCATCAACGGAGGGGAGCCGTTCTTCAACGACGCTGTCGTCGCCTTGATCCTAGAGACCCCCGGTTGCTCGAGCTGGACCTGCTTTCCCCTGATGTGTTCAGGCACGATCATCAAGCTCGACCCGCAGCAGCGCGTCGGCTACGTATTGACGGCCTCGCACTGCTTCGACGAGACCGCGGTGCTGCGCGTCTCGGTGGGGATCGAACTGGATATCCCGGGCGAACCCAACCCGAATCCACCTACCAAACACGCCATTCTGGACCTACAGAGGTCGGCTCTCGTCGACGCTGCGATTGTGCAGTTCGACCTCGATTCCACCCCATTCGAGGTCGACGTGCAGCCCATCCCTCCCCTCAGCCCACACTCCGACCGGGTCGGCGGCGGAATGACCGCGATCCAAGCGGGTTATGGACTTGCCGATGGCTTCCTTTCCAGCTTTCGGCGCTCGGTCACGCAGGCGATCAGTGGCATCTCGAAGGACACCCTCAACTACCACTCGGTCGATGGAAAGGGGACCTGCTTTGGCGACAGCGGCGGCCCAGCGCTGGTCGAGCTCGACGGGATATTGACCGTCGCGGGAATCATCCGAAGCGGGGATCGATATTGCGAGATCTTCGACGCCGATGTGCGGACGTCCAAGGCCTTCTCTGAGCTGATTGTCCCCTTTATTCGGGAGAGAAGCGCAGTGGGCGAGTGCGACACTTGCGCAGCAGGAGCGCGCGCGCCGGGTGGGGAATGCGTCGACGCCATGACTGCTTGCCAGGCAGACTCGGCCTGCGGGCAGGCCCAAGCCTGCACCACAGCATGCAGCGACGACGCCTGCTACTGGGCATGTCTCGAAGGGCTGGCGAGCGAATCCGTCGCACTCTTCCAAGTCCTCGATACCTGTCAGTGTAACAGCGCCTGCTGGCTCGAGTGCGCGGACACCCCGTTGTGCCCTGCCCCGCCGACCTGCGGTTTCGACTACGGAGACGCCGACTCCTGCGCCGGCTGCATGACCACGAACTGTTGTGTGGAAGCGACGAGCTGTTTCCTCGATCCCGAGTGCCGTGCCTGCGCGTCTTCCGGGAAGCCCGAAACTTGTGTCAACGGTATCGCTGGCGTCACGCAAACCTTCGGGACCTGCTACACCGCTGGCTGTGGTTACTTCTGCATGCGAGAGGAGGAGGACACGCGAGTCGCCACCGATACCGCTGTGGTGAACGATGTGGCCGAGGTGAGCGCCGAGCTCGAAGGCGTCGCTCCGATGAACGAAGCCTGCGGGTGCCGACTCGCGCGGCCGGCGCAGGGACGGGATTTCGGCCCAATGCTGCTGGCATTCTTGCTGGGAGTCTGGGGGTGGTGGTCGAGGAGACGGCTCGGATAGTCGGGGCGTGAAGGGTCGGGCATCACGACTTGGCAGGTACCGACTGGTCATTCGACGACTTCACACAGTACTTCACCGCTCGCCTCGCCGCTCGCCCTCGGGTACCTTCTGCGCCTCAATTCACCCATCAAGGGTCAACTAAGTTCGCTAAGCGGCTGGCCACGTAGATATTCTTGTCTAGCGGTCAACGGCCAGCAAAAGTATTCGCCCCGCCCGCAGGAGCCCCCAATGTCCGAGCCCACCAAGCCGCGCCGCCTCTACCTCGTCGACGGCAGCAGCTATCTGCACCGCGCCTTCAACGCCAGCGCGCCGCTGACCACCAAGAACGGCCTGCCGACCAACGGCCTGCTGGTCTTCACCAACATGCTCCGCGCCCTGATGCGCACCGAAGCGCTGAACCCCATAGCGCACTTCGACGCCTGCTACGGCTCCGTTCAGCAGGCCACTGCGGCATCGCGCGGCAAGCGAACCCACACAGGCTTAGGG
>PFUG01000026.1:0-5588 GCA_002789955.1 Deltaproteobacteria bacterium CG_4_9_14_3_um_filter_63_12
CATGGAGAGTCATGACGGTTTACACTAGCTGGTGCCCGTCCGGAAATGCCCCATCTGCGGCGTCGCCTTCCTCCCTCGTTCCTCGGCGTACCGGTCTCACTCCTCAGCGTACCTGTGCGTGGCCTGCGTCGCTCGGTCGTCGGCTCCTTGCACCTGGGGCATTTCCGAACCGGCACTCAAAAGATGTCCTTTGGGAAGAGTTCAGAATTCGGCCGTATTTTCCACCGATCTCTCCAACACACGCCATTTCAAGATGGGCTCTAGCTGAAAGAACAAGAACGAAGAACGGAGCCCCGAGGGGCTCCGTTGTTCTCGACATCAAGACTGCTTATTCGCCGCCGAGGGCGGCCAGCAGATCGCGGATCATGAGGCCGGCTTCGGGGCAATCGGAGGTGGCTTCTTCGAAGCGCTTCACGGCTTTCTCTATGGCCTCTTTTTGCGCCTCGGTGCCTTCGTCCTTCTCCTTGAGCTTCTTGCCGAGCTCTTTGATCTCGCTTTCGTTGTCCTTGAGGTACGTCTCTACGGCCTTGGCCTGCTTCTCGCAGTCCCCCTTCGCGCCCTCGGCGGCCTCGGCCATACCATCGACGTGACCGGTGAACTTATCGACTTCGTCTTTGCAGCCGGTGAGACCAGTCAGGAGAAAAGCGACGGCGACGAGAAGCGATACGATGCGAACGTTCATAACTACCTCCGTTGTGCCGCCGAAAGCGGCAAATCATACAAATCAAAGTTGATTTGTGAGATTGAGCGGGGGGACTTATAGCGTGGTTCGTGTCACTCTGCAAGTCAGTAGGCTCAGAATATTCCCTGGAGCGCGAATTCTCCGAAAAAAACCCATCGCCCAGAGGCCCTCCGCCAAAGACGTGAACCACGTCCCCCCGAATCGGCGAACAAGACGAGCCGACGTTCAGAAAAGTTCCTAGGATTTTCGACACAAGAGCGATTGTCGCTGCCAAGTCCTTCTCACCGCACTTCGTTCACTTGCGCGGCACGAAACTCGGTCGCTTGCTCGCCTGCTCATCGACGCAAGTCGACCGGGCTCGCCCAGCACGTGGGGTTAGGATACAGTGCATCGACCCCATTTCCCGGAGCGAACCCGATGCCAAACGCCGTCATCACTGGAACGGGCCACTATCTGCCGCCACGGATTGTCCTCAATAAAGAGCTCGAGCAGAGCTGTGACACGAGCGACGAGTGGATCCAAGAGCGAACGGGAATTTTGCAGCGTCACTTTATCGCTCCGGGCCAAACGACCAGTGAGCTTGGCCTGTTCGCCGCGCTCGAGGCCCTAGAAGCCGCCGGCAAGAAGCCCGCCGACTTAGACTATATCATTTTCGCGACTCTCTCCCCCGACGTGCTCTTCCCTGGCTGTGGGTGTCTGCTGCAGAGTCGTCTCGGAGTAGAAAACATCCCGGCGCTGGACATTCGGAATCAGTGCTCGGGGTTCCTCTATGGGCTGCAGGTCGCCAACGCTTTGATCCGCTCGGAGGCGGCTCGCACGGTCTTGCTCGTTGGTGCTGAAGTGCACTCCACGGGATTGGATCTCAGCCCAAATGGAAGGGAGGTGAGCGTGCTATTTGGAGACGGCGCTGGAGCCGTCGTTCTCGAGGCCGGTCCCCAGGGGCGTGGGATCATCCGCGTCGAGGTCGGCGCCGATGGCCGACATGCACGAGATCTTTGGTGCGAGGGACCAGGCAGCGCCGAGCACCCAGAACGCATCACCGCGCAGATGCTGTTGGACGGCCGACAATATCCAAAGATGAAGGGACGCCTCGTGTTTCGACACGCAGTGCAAACCATGAAGTCGTCATTGCTGGGCGTCCTCGACGCAGCAGGAGTTTCGGTCGGTGACCTTGCCTTGCTGATTCCCCATCAGGCCAATCTCCGCATCATCGAGATGGTCACACGTATGCTCGACATGCCTCCGGAGAGAGTGGCGACGAACATTCAGCTGGTGGGAAACACTACGGCCGGCAGCATCCCCATCCTCCTAGACCAGTCACGCCGAGCCGGGCGCCTCAACGAGGGAGATTGGCTGGCGATGACCGCGTTCGGCTCAGGCTTTACTTGGGGTTCGGCCGTCATCAAATGGTAGAGAGGACACCTCATCGGAAAGGGACCGACACGAAACCGCCTATGGAGCCCGCCCAAGACACCTACTGCGAAGAAGTATCCGCCGCGTTTTTGAACGGCCGCGGACATGGGCTGGTCATGTCGTCAAAAGATCTCTCCATCGTGTGGGCATGGCGAGAGGCCAAAATTCCCCTCTCGGTAGTCCTGCGAGGCCTAGAGCACGCCTTCGCCGTTTGGCAGGGGCCGAGCGCACCTCGTTCCATTTCGTTCGCTCGAGAGCACGTGGAAAGGCTGTTCTGCGCACATCGAGAGCAACACCCAAGTCCGCGACCACCCTCCCATCGCTCCAGCAGCATAGACCTGGAACGCAGACGCCAATTGCTGATAGAGCTTGGCCAGCGCAGCTCCGAAGAACGTACGAAGGAAGCCCTACGCTCTGGTTACCGGGCGTTGGTCGGCGCGGACAACCCCGCTGACAGTTGGAAAGCAGCACGAAAGAGAATCCTCGAGGCGCTGCGGGCTGGACTGCGCCCAGATGAACACGCACGGATCGAGCGCGACGCGCGACGAGGAACCGAAGTCATGGCGCCTGACGCCGCCATGGCGCATCGAGCGCGGCAACAAGAGCGCTGCCTTCTCGAGCTTTTCGGGCTCGATGAGTTACAGGACTGATAATGAGTTCTTCAAAAAATAAGGCGCCCTGCGCGTTGCTCGAAAACGCGGAGGTCACCGTCGAAGCCAAAGGCACCTTCGCCGTTGCACGCCGTGTCGTTGTGGTCGATCCGCGCCGTTGCAAGCGATGCGATGGGCAAGCCCACGAGAGCTACGTCGATGGCAATGGCTACGAGATTCTGAGTCCCTGCGAAGGGACCCGGCTCGACACTCGCATCGAACGTTTCAACACCGCTCGCATCCCTGCGCGCTATCATGACGCCAGCTTCGACACGTTCCGCCTAAGAATGCCCGACCATCCAGTCGTTCTCGAAGAGCTGAAGCGATACCTACAAGGCTTCGTGCCAGGAGATCGCGGGCGTTTGTTCGCGGGCGGAGTCGGCACTGGGAAGACTCATCTGCTGACGGCTTGCTTGCGTTATCTCACTCTCGAGAAGTCCATCGCCTGTATGTACGTCGAGTTCTCACACCTCGTGGCCGACATCCGGGAAGGCTATTCGCAGAGCCGCTCGGAGAGCGAGATGCTGACCCCGTTGGCTCACATCCCAGTCTTGGCCATCGACGAACTCGGGAAGGGACGTCTGCGCTCGGAGTTCGAACAACGCATCATCGACGAGTTGATCAGCCGACGCTACAACGACGCTGGCGTCTCGACCTTCTTCGCGACGAACTACTTCCCGCACATGGGGAACGAACGCGGCGCCAACGCCGGCCAGGAGTTCCTGTCCGACCGTATCGGCGAGCGCTCACAGAGCCGAGCCTTCGATCTCTGCGAGTTCATCTATCTCAGCGGAGAGGACTACCGAGCGGACCGGTTCAAGCGCGGGTTCTGACTCAGTTCCCTTCACACTCCAGAGGGCCCAAAAGGGCGAACGCGCGGTGCGCCGCCTGGCCGAATTGCACGTGCGAATCTTCGAGGGAAATCGCGGTGGCGAGCGGATCGGTTCCGACGGAGCCGCCCGACTGGAACTCAAACCTCTTGAAACAGAAGTTCTGCGAGTAGCCCGCCGCATTGTAGCCATCGAGAGGCTCGTCCATGGTTACGGTCATCTCAGGCATCATTTGGTCGGCGTCGGTGTGTTGCGGTGTGGTCGAGTTGTACCAGGGCGTCACCCAAGGCTGCAGCGTCGCGGACTGGAATATGTATTGCGCCGGGATGTTCGCCGGGTTGCCGCTGCCCTCACCAGCAGCGGCTCTGGCGAACACCTGCTGTTTCATCAATGACCAGTATGCGTCGCCCCGCTCACCGACCTCACCGAGCGCGACGTTGAGGGACGCCGCGGAGACTTGCTCCGCCTGTCGCGTGTACTTGTAGTTTCCAGCGGCTTGGATCTCTTCGTTCGCCGAATTGATCGCCACTAGACCCATGCCGGTGATGGCCAACAACGCGAAGAGCGTGAGAATGAGCGCCGCACCTCGACGATGAAAGCCGGAATTGGCTCGGTTCTGAGTGTCCATGGTTCAAACCTTACTGAAGGTTGCGAAACGTCAGATTCGGCGCCGCGATCTTCCCTTGAATCGTGCGAACGTCCGCTACTCGGTTGTTGCTGAGAGGGAAGTAGACTTGTTCGGCGTGCCCGACCGCGCTGGCCCCAGTGGGTACGGCGAGACGCCTCGGGATGGCCTCACGGGTTCTGGTCATGATTCGGAAGTCGACGTAGCGCACGCGCTGCGGACTGGCATCAACGTCAGACTCGTCCATGATGGAAGCGGTCGAGCCCGAGCTGTCCATGCCGTGCTCCTCTTCGGGGTCAGGGAGGGCGACGCTCGGATCGTTCGCAGGCTGTCCCGAAGGGACTCCCAACACGACAAAGTCGAGGCCAACCACGTATTCGGCCACCACGAGACGAGAGCCGGGGATATTGGTAAAGCCACCGTTCGTAAAATCGGCCCGCCAGCGCACCAAATCGGTCTTCTCCATGGAAGCATCGACCGCGGGATCGGGCTCGATCGTGTAGAGATAGCCCGTGACCGCGTTGATCTCGTGATTTTCGGCCGCCATCGGGCTGTATCCACACGAGCCCGTGGTGGCAGGGGTCAACGGGAGAACTAGATTGATGGTGTCGTCCCCAGACACGTTCGACACTTTGCCAAATTGGGAAAGGCCATCGGGATTCGTCAGCCGGATCACTCGAGAAGACGCAGAGACCGGTTCTTGGAAGATGTTGGCGAAGGTCGCGTCATCGACCTCTGGTTGGGGGACCACCGTGATGACCGTCCCAGCAATGCTGCTGATTTGGAAGGGGGGATAGGCCGACATGTCGCCCACGACCAGCAGTTGGTCAGTGGTCAGGAAATCGGAGCCATCAATTTGCACCACGACATCCTCGGTGAGCGACAGCGCTGGGACCGAGAACGTAGGTGGCGGACAGACCTGGGGATCCGTCGCCCCGTTCGGCGAACTCATGAAGCCCGCCCGAGCCACGTCCGCTTTCAACAACTCTACCGCAAACCGAATGTTGTTGTGGTTCTCCGAGGTGAGGTTCTGATGACTGAAGACCTCGCTGCTCGACGTGAACATCAGATAGGTGCCGCCTATGACGATCGTGGTCAGCAGCATGCCGATCATCAGCTCGATCAGCGTGAACCCACGTCTCGAGACCGAACTCCATCTTGTCTTGTTTTCGCCCATCAAATCACACTCCTACTCGACATCGGTGCGCCTGACGGCGAATGGAAGGGTGACGACGCCAACACCCACCTGGGGCGCGCCATCGATGGCCGTGTTGAGGTCCGCGGTGCTGCCGCAGTCGTCGCCGAACAGCTTTTGGCCGCCAATTCGCGGCCAATACACTCGGACAAGCCCAGAGATGACCTGGTTGTCCACGCCCCAGTTCAGCTGG
>PFUG01000026.1:5704-7219 GCA_002789955.1 Deltaproteobacteria bacterium CG_4_9_14_3_um_filter_63_12
TCCAAGGTCCCAATAAAATGCTCGGCCACCCCAAGCGCTTCCGTCACATCACGAGACGAGGCGTTGGCCTGGATCGCCACGATCTGCATCGCAAAAATGCCGACCAAGCCAACGATCATGATCAGCACCGAGATCATGATCTCGATCATCGTAAATCCACGTCGCCGGGATTTTCGAAGCGCTGTAACGAGGGCAGTGAGAGCGTTCATCGTACTTTCCACCTGTACTTCCGCGCCAGCCATGGAGGCGAACAGTGGCGAGGGTCGGAGCTGACTGTGGGCACAGTTGAGCAATATCTGTTCCATTGGCTTGCGCCCCGTCCAACACGGCGCGCTTCGCGACTCGGGTCGCCAAAAGCTACACCGAACAACGAGCAATCTGCTCGGTTTCGGCTCGCCGCGTCGACTCCTCATCATAGCGACCCATGTGGGCTCGCACGAAACTTTCGGTCTCTCGACTCCGTACTTTTTTCGTAGTCGATATTTTTTCGTTCATCGAGCCTGCAGGCGAATCTCGAATTGCCTCACACGTGTTGGGACCTTGACGATCACCTCCACCACCACAGCGCCGGGCGAGTCGAGGTTCGTCTCCTCGTTGCACCGAACGAAATACTTCTCGACCACGCCTCGACGAGCAAAGTCCATCAAGACCGACTTCACCGTGCGTTCCGCCGTCTTCCTCAATTTGGGACCGCGTGTGGGCGCGAAGCTCAGGGCCTCCAGGGCAGCGTCGAGTCGCCCGCGAAGTGCCTCCGCGCCTGGAAAGGAGTCAGCTTGCAAGGGCTCGACAGCAAAAGGGCGCCTCACCACCATGCTCAGTCCACGTTGCCGACAAGGACATCGAAGAGCGCTTGGTGGTAGGCGTAGAAGCGGCGCATCTGGTTCTCCAGCGGTCGGCTCTTGCCCTGCTCCGAGACGGCCTTCAGGCAGCTGAAGAGCTTGCTCTGCGCCGCGTCGACCTCTGCATTTGCAAACAAGCCCTCCCGAAAGACCAAGGCCATCGCCGTGAGCTCGTCTGGGCTCATCGTCCCAGACCGCTCGGTGAGCTGGGCGAGCGCCGCCTCGAGCCCTGGCCCCTCACGATCCAAGACGTCGCGGACCGTTCGCCACAGAGTGTCACAGCCGCCAGGGTGAGCGAGCACCTCATCGTAAAGCGTCAACGTGACCTCAAGAACCTGCTCCTCTGGGCTCTGCTCTGTGGCGTCCACCAGCGGGATCTCCTGGGCAACCGCCGCCGACGACAGGGCGATGAGCACCAGGAGAATAGCCAGCGCGACCACACCCTTCGAAGGACGCGCCAACCTGACCCATGTGCGAGGAGAGTAAGACACGATTGCTCACGAGCGAGAAGCTGTTCAGCTAAGGGTCCATCTTGAAATTCAGAGTTCGGTCGCATTTTTGGCCGAGCTCAGCGAAACACGCAATCCTTCCCAAAGGACATCTTTTGAGTGCCCGTTCGGAAATTCCCCAGGTGCAAGGAGCCGACGACCGAGCGACGCAGGCGCATGACCGGTAC
>PFUG01000301.1 GCA_002789955.1 Deltaproteobacteria bacterium CG_4_9_14_3_um_filter_63_12
AAGAATTCCTGAGGATTGGGGGGCGCTCCTTGCAGTCAATAAACATGGAGAGTCATGACGGTTTACACTAGACGACTCGAGTCCGGGTGATTGGCGGCAGAGAGCGAACGATTGCCCCGACAAATTCCCTGCAATTAGTGTTTCGTTTTCGATCGGATTTTCGCGCGCTACTCAGCACCGAGGGGTCTCGAGGCGAGCCGGCTGCGTCCCTACGTGCGAGCGCAAGGCCATGAACCTGCGGCAAGAATCTGTTCTTTTCTTTCTCACCCGTGCTGGGTGTTGTTTGTGCGACGAGGCGCTCGCTTTCGTCGAGCCGATGGCTGGCGTGCGAGGGTTGAGCGTCGAGCTGGTCGACGTCGACAGCGACCGCGCGCTCAAGAGAGAGTACGGGCTACGCATCCCTGTAGTGCTCCTGAACGGGGAGGTGGTTGGTGAGGGTCGGATCGACCGAGAGGAATTCAGTCGTTGCCTCACTGCGGCGACATTTCGGAGGCTCTAGTGATTCCAAATTGGGCGAAGGTCGGTGTCGTGTTGATCGGGCTCGCCATGGCTGCGGTCGTGGTCGCACCCGCGTCTGGCAGCTACGAAGGCCGTGTGTTCAGCGATCTCGCCGCGCTCCAGGGGGAGTTCGTGAATCGCCCGGTGCCCGACTTCGAGCTTCACAACCTCAATGGAAAGGCCTTCAAGCTCTCCGATTACCGCGGCAAGGTCGTGTTCCTCAACCTTTGGGCTACGTGGTGCAAACCTTGCCGAGACGAGCTGCCCTCGATGGTCCAGCTGGCCGCAAAGCTCGAGGCCGAGCGCGAGTCCTTCGTAATGATCGCGGTGGCGTGGGACAACGATCCAGAAGCCATGGGGGAGTTCCTGGCGTCGATGCCTCAGGTGATGCGCAACATGGTGATCGCCCGCGACCCCGATGGGCAGCTGACCAATCAGCTGGGGACGCGCAAGCTGCCAGAGACCTACATCATCGACCAGGAGGGCCAAATCGTTGCTCGTTTCGCGAATATGCGGGACTGGGACAGCGACTTGGCCAAGCGGATCTTTCTCTCGTTGATCCGTCGTCAGCTGTGAGCCCACATCGCCCCCAAACTTTCTGTGTATTGGCTCTCGCGAGGGTTTCAGCACCAGACGGTCTCGAAGCGCTGCGTGCCGAAGCGCGCGACATCCGATCGCCCAATACCTATTGCCAAGACACGGACCTCGGAGGGGACCATGGCTGACTTTCAGGGTCCAAACGACGCGGTGGTTCTGACGTGTGCGTTGACGGGCGTGCTCACGAACCCAGCTCAGCACCCCGTTCCCGTGACGCCGAAGGAGATGGCACAGGCGGCGCTTGACGCCGCCAACGCGGGGGCGGCCATCGTCCACGTGCACCTGCGCGATCAGCGTCCAAACCTCGGGCACCTTCCCTCCTGGGAGCCTGACGTCGCCGAGTCTATCGTGACCGCGATTCGTGAGGCCTGCCCCGAGCTGGTGATCAATTTGACGACGGGGATCATGGGGTCCGACGTCAGCGGCCCTATCGCCTGTCTGGAGCGCGTGAGGCCGGAGATGGCGGCGCTCAACGCGGGCTCCTTGAACTATCTCAAGCTGCGCTCAAACCACAGTTGGGCATGGCCACCTTTGCTCTTCGACAACCCCGTTGCAAAGATCGAGGCCATGGCCAAAGCCATGGCGCGCCTCGGTGTGGTCCCTGAGTGTGAGTGTTTCGACACCGGCATCGTGCGTTCCGTCGGGCTCTTGGAGCAGGCGGGTGTGCTCCCCTCGCCGCCCAACATCTCTCTGGTGATGGGAGTGGCCTCTGGGATGCCGGCGAAGGCGGAGTGGCTGCCGCTCCTGGTCGAGGAGATGCCGGCGGGGGCGCGGTGGCAGGTCATCGGCATCGGCCGTGAGGAGGTCTGGGCGCTCCACCGGCGCTGTGCCGAGCTGGGCGGCCACCTGCGCAGCGGCGTCGAGGACACGTTCTACCTGCCAAGCGGGGAGAAGACTTCGGGAAATGGGCCCTTGGTGGAAGCGCTGGCGGTCATCGCGCGAGAGGTTGGCCGCCCCATTGCCAGCCCAGAACAAGCCAGGAGGAGTCTTGGAATTCGAGACCGCCAGTAATTCTCGTTATTGTCGGACCCTTTCGATGAGCTGCAGAGGGACGAGCCGATTCGCGGGCTACTCGGCACCGAGTTGGCTGGAAGCGAGCCAGCTGGCTTGCCTACGCGCGTTCTTGTTCGTCGTGCTCGGTGTCGGGTTGATGGCTTGCGGCGAGAAGGACGGGGCTCCCGTGGCGGCCGCCGAGGCGAGCGATGCAGCACAGAGTAGGCCGAAGACGCCAGGGCCCGCGCCAGTCGACGCCGCGACGATCGCGGTGGACTTAGCGCGGGCCGGTGTGTCCCCCCTGACAGGACTCCGCCCGCTCGGGCTGGGACGCGTGCGAACGATGCTGAGACGTGGCCAAAGGCAGCAGGCGATCGCGGCGTTGCGCTACAGCCTGTCTGCCTACGTTTCGGAGGACGACAAGCACGCTGGCACCTATATCCTAGGGCGCTTGCTGACCGAGGAGGGGGACCCCGCGGGCCTGCAGTTCTTGACGGCGTTGCCCGCACCGTTCGAGCCCATCGAACACCTCAGGTTGGTCTGGCTGGCGCGGGCCCAGATTCTCAACCATCTCGACGCTGCGGCGGTGAAGACGATCGAGCCGCTGTTCAACCGATACGAGGCGCTCCCGGAAGCGGAGAACCTGCGTCTGGCTCAGGCTGCGGCGCTCTATCGTCTGGGCCGCAAGGAGGAAGCGATGCTCGCGCTGGAGTGGCCCGACCACGCCAACGCCAGCGAGCCGGTGCGGGCCCGTTCGACGCGGATGGTGGCCGATTGGTTGCGGGAGCTCGATCTGGAAGCGGCGCAGAAGGAGGAGCGGGTGCTCTTGGTGCGCTACCCCACCGATCCGGCGGCGCTGGAGCCAGGGCTGTCGCTCGGCGTCGAGGACCTGACCGACGCGGAGCGCTTCAACCGCGCAAAGAATCTGGACGCGCGCTGGGGGTATGAGGAGGCGAGGCGCGAGTTCAAGCGGCTCGTGGACAAGGGCGAGTTTCTGTACGAATCGCAGTGGCGCATCGGCTTGATCAGCCTGCGCAATCTGCGCGACGATCCAGCGGGAGCACGGGCGATGTTCGAGGCGGTCAGTAACGCTGGCGGCCCATACAAAGACCAAGCGGCCTACTACGTCGTCCGCAGCTACTTGCAAGAGGACAACTACGAAGCCGCGCTGCAGGCCGGGAAGCAATACACCCACCGCTTTCCGAAGGGGAGGTTCGTCGACAACATCTCTTACTATCGCGGCTGGTTGCCTTATGACCGGGGCAACTGCGAGGAGGCGCTGCCCGAGTTCGCGGACCACATCAAGACCTTCGACTACAAGCGCGCCATCGTTATGGGGTTTGTCGGCTGGTGTCACATTCGGCAGCAGGAATGGCAGAAAGCGATCGACGCCTTCGAGTCCCTCAACGAGCAGTACAACGGCTCGGTCGAGCGCGGTAAAGGTCTGTACTGGCAAGCCTACGCGTTCGTGCAGCTCGGCCAGGCGGCAGAGGCGAAGGCGAAGATCGAGCGCATCCACCAACGCTATCCGCTGACCTACTACGACCTCTTGGCCCAGCAGCTCGACGCGGTGCTCGACGGCCGTGACCCGACGGCTTCGAAGCTGCCCTGGACTGGAAAGGGGGACGCCGACGAGCGCTTCCCGATCGACGAGGCGATGTGGGAGCTCCCGAAGTCGACCAGCGGCTCGCGCTCGAAGTTCGAGCGGGTGCGTCGGCTGGTCGAGTTGGACGAGATCGATCTTGCTCGACGCGAGTATGGGGAGATCGTCGAGCGGGTGGAGGCGGCCGTGCCGGACGGGCGCCGGCTCGAGTTCGTCCGCTTCATGTCGGCTCAGGTCGACGACTACAACCGAGGATGGCAGGAGGTGGATGGCAAGCTGACCATGCTCGGCGACCCGGATTCCCAGGACATTCGCTGGGTGCTCGCCTATCCCCAAGCCTACCAGCCGATCGTGGAGACTTTGAGCCGCGAGTATGAGGTCCCCGAGGCGCTGGTCTACGCGATCATGCGCCAGGAGAGCCGTTACCAACCCACGGCGATCTCGGGCGCGGACGCGGTGGGGGCGCTGCAGATGATCCCCCCGACGGCCAAGAAGATCGCCGTCGACATGGGCATCGCATACGACCCCCTGACCTTTCCTCGACCGGACGTCGGATTCCGCTACAGTTTTTTCTATCTGCGCAAGCATCTCGAGGCGTTCCGCGGCCAGATTGTGCCGACGGCGGCGAGCTACAACGGCGGCCCAGAGCCGATCGTGAAGTGGATTGGCGTGAACAAGGGGAAACCCATGTCGTTCCTTGTCGAGGAGTTCGCCTACAACGAGTCGCGGATCTACTGTCGGATGGTCGCTGAGCACATGCTGCGCTATCTCTATCTCTACGAGGACGACGCCGAGGTCCGCGGCAAGCTGTTGGACGCGATGTTTCCGGTGGAGTTCAACGCGGACCTCGCTGTCGACGAAAGATTGTACTGACCGCAGAAAGGGGATAGAGCCGCTAATTCGTCGTGACACGGAACTAAAGATGGCCCAGACCCGTCTTGGGGGTATCGCGGGCCCGACCCTATCAGGGTCATCGAGTTGGAGAGCGTCTTGGAGAATCGTCAAACCGCAGCGCAGGAGCAGAGGGAGCGCGAGCGCTTCGCCGCGGCCGCGATCGCGTGCCGCGAGAAGCTCTGGGGCCATGCTCTGGGTCTGACGAGGAACTCGACGGAGGCCGAGGATCTGCTCCAGGTGACGTATGTTCGGGCGTTCGAGCGGTGGTCACAGCTGCGGGACCTGTCCTGCATCTCGAGCTGGTTGACCCGCATGATGCATCGGGCCTTCGTGGACCAATGCCGAAGGCGCACAAGGGAGAAGCTCGAGTCCTTGGAGCTCTTGGACTCTTGGATCGAGGCAGCGGAGCACTCCACCCAACACACGCCCAGTGAGGGCGAGAGTGAGGCTCGCGACTCGGTCCAGAAGGCCCTCGGCGAACTCTCTTTGGTGTTGGCGCAGGCACTGACGCTGCGCGATGTCTGGGGATTTAGCTATGAGGAGATCGCCGAGCTCTTGGAGATTCCGGTGGGAACGGTCCGTTCGCGGATCGCCCGAGCTCGCGAGCAGATGATCGCGGTGTTGAAGGAACAAGGTGAACCCGCGACGGATGAACAGGTGCTGTTGTCGAGGAGGTCGTCATGAGTTGCACCGAGTTCGAGACGCTCAGCGCCTATGTCGACGGCGAAGCCGATGTGCAGCAGCACGAAGAAGCGGAGGCGCACCTTTTTGTCTGTGCTGAGTGTCGCGAGCGCTACCGTTCCATTCGGGCGCTGCGGAGCCTCTTGGCCGAGGACCCGCCGGCACAACTGCTGCCGCGCCGGCTCGAGCTTTCACTGGCGACGTTGATGGATCGCTTCGTCAACGAGTCGCCTATGAACCTTCCGGTGCATCCCGGGACCGGGTTCGAAGGTGCGCCTATGCTCGCGAAGCCGTTCGAGCGGACGCACCGAGGGCTTTGGCTGCAAGCCTTGGTTGCGGCCTGTGTCGCGGTCGTCACGGTTTTGGGCATGGGTGTATTCGCGTTGCGCAGCGGTGGAGTGCCGACGCTCAGCATGGTCGACCATCGGGTCACCGGGCTGTCGAACCTGGGACACGCCGCGTTGTACGCCCATATGGAGCGGATCGCAGAGCCCAACCGCGGCGTCATCCCACAACGCGATGCGGCACAGCTCGAGCGCGAGCTTCGCGAGAGCCTCGAGTACAGGGTTCATCTGCCGAAGACGCTCTTGGGCGAACCCCGCTCTGCCGGCATCATGGAGCTGAGCTCGGAACCCGTCGCAGTGGCGGAGTACGAGTTCAACGGGGTGCCGGTGTCGATGTTCGCTCTGCCCCGTGTCGTGGCCGCGGAGTACATGAGTCTGCAGGTCGAGGACGACCCGAACGCCTGCACGATGCAGGAGCTTCGCCAGTGCTTCACGGATGGCCTCGGGACGAGCTTGTGTATGACCTCAGACGCAGAGATGGTCTGGATCTGGGTCGCCCACCTGCCCAAGCTCTCCCTCGAGAAGCTGGTGCCCTACCCGCACTGAGCCAACGCCATGCTGGGCGATCGCGGACACGCTCGCTTCGAGCCAGCGCGGCGCCGGGTAGCGCGCGAAACCTGATGCATTGTGGGGCGGGTTCCTGGTAAGAGAAGGGCTTCAACTCGTCACTGAGCTCGTGGATAGAACCCAATGTCGAAGAGCACTGACCCCATCAAAGTCGTCGCGAAGAACCGCAAGGCCACTTTCGACTTTCACATCGGCGACCGCTACGAGGCGGGGTTGGTGTTGCTCGGCAGCGAGGTCAAGAGCGTTCGTGACGGGCGAGTGAGCCTGCAGGAGGCCTTCGCGAAGTTCAGCGACGACGGCGAGTTGTTCCTGATGAACTGCCATATCGCCGAGTACCCCTGGGCTAACCGCAACAACCACGAGCCTCTTCGCCCGCGAAAGCTGTTGTTGAGCCGCAAAGAGCTCGGGAAGCTGTCACAGGCCATCACGTTGGCAGGCGCCACCATCGTTCCCTTGTCGATGTACCTCAAGAATGGCTTGCTAAAGCTGGAGGTGGGAGTCGGGAAGGGCAAGAAGCTGTATGACAAACGAGACGACCTGAAGAAGCGTTCGGCGCAACGGGACATCGATCGCGGACAGGAATAGCGGAGCTCGAATCGCCGAGCGACGACCGATTTCCGCACCGCCAGTCGATGAAATAAAGCGAACATCGGTCGAGGGGAAGCGAGGCGAAAGATGTCAAAACGTGTCGGACGGATCCGGTGGTTCAACGCACAGAAGGGATACGGCTTCGTCCTCGAGGATGGGCAGGAAGACGACATTTTCTTGCACTACTCGGCCATACAATCTCCAGGGTACAAGGTCCTCGAGCAGGGGCAGCGGGTGGTGTTCTGGCTCGAGGCGACCGACAAGGGTCCAGTGGCCCATGATGTCGTGCCCATCGAAGAGGACTGACGCGCAGAGCTAGGCGTGGACTGGCTTGACCCTGCTTGGTGTCGGTGGTAAAGGCGCGAAACTCGTTTGGGCTCGTGTCGAGCGCCAGCTCGCTCACCTCGAGCGAGGTTCGTCCAGGAAGTGAGCGAAATCAATCGCTCTTCGCGGCCAGCAGCGTCGGGGTTGCTCGGCAATGGTGACCCGTTCGCGCGGCGTTCGAGCCCGTGACAGCAATGCGAAGGACACCCATGAATCTCCAGGAACTCATCCTGAGACTGCAGAGCTATTGGGCCGAACAGGGCTGCGTACTCCAGCAACCTTACGACCTCGAGAAGGGCGCGGGGACTTTCAACCCGGCGACGTTCTTTAGGGTCCTTGGGCCAGAGCCTTGGAGTGTGGCGTTCGTCGAGCCTTGTCGGCGGCCATCGGACGCGCGCTACGGCGAGAACCCAAACCGTTGGGGCGCCTACTACCAGTTCCAGGTGATCCTCAAGCCCAGCCCCGCCAACGTCCTCGACCTCTATTGGGGCTCGCTCAAGGCCCTGGGCATCGACCCCCTCGAGCACGACCTGCGCCTCGTCGAAGACAACTGGGAGGCCCCCACGCAGGGCGCCTGGGGCTTGGGCTGGGAGGTCTGGGCCGACGGCATGGAGATCACCCAGTTCACCTACTTCCAACAAATGGGCGGCTTCGAGCTCAACCCGGTGGCGTCCGAGATCACCTACGGCATCGAGCGCATCGCGATGTACATGCAGAACGTGGATCGCATCCACGATCTGAACTGGGTCGGCGAGCTGAGCTACGCCGACGTGCATCTGCAAGCCGAAGTCGAGCAGAGCGTCTACTCCCTCGAGGAGGCCGACGTGGCCATGCTGCAAGGCCTCTTCGAGACCTACGAACGAGAGGCCACGCGCCTCCTCGACCTCAAGCTCGCCTACCCAGGCTACGACTACGTCTTGAAGTGCTCCCACGTCTTCAACCTGCTGGACGCTCGCGGCGCCATCAGCGTCACCGAGCGCCAGGCCTTCATCAACCGCGTGCGGACGCTTTCGCGCAAAGCGGCGGCCTGCTACCTGGCCAAACGAGAGGAGCTCGGTTTCCCGTTGCTCAAGGGCGAGGCGCGCGAGACGCTATTGGCTGATGCCAGCCGCTCCGGGGGCTGAAACCGGGTCGGACGCGAAAGAGCAACCGATAGAGAGGCGCGCCTCGGGGCTCGCTCTGCGGTCAGTGATAAGGCGAAGAGGAAGAACGATTATGGCGAAGGATCTGTTGTTCGAGCTCGGCTGTGAAGACTTGCCCCCGCTGCAAATTCAGGGGGCTCTCGACGAGTTGGTCGGCGTTTTCACGAAACAGGCCGAGGGCTTGCGGCTCAAGCACGGGCCGATCCAGTCGTTCGCCACTCCGCGGCGTCTGGCGTTCAGAGTGAGCGCGGTGGCAGAAGCGCAGGAAGACCTGGAAGAAACCAAGGTCGGCCCGCCGGTCGCCGCAGCCTACGACAAGGACGGCAATCCGACGAACGCGGCGCTGGGCTTCTTGCGGGGTCTTAATCTCGGGGCTCAGGACCTCTTCGAAGTCACCCAGGAAAAGAAGAAAGGCAAGCCTGCCCAATACATCGCCGCCAAGGTGCTCGAGACCGGGCGCCCGACAGTGGAGTTGCTGCCCGAGCTCCTCGGCTCGCTTCCAGGCGCCCTGCATTGGCCCAAAGCCATGCGCTGGGGCCGCTGCCCGCAAGCCTTCGCTCGCCCCGTGCACTGGCTCGTCGGCCGCTTCGGGACCGAGACCATCGACTTCGAGTTCGCCGGAATCCGCAGCGACAACAAGACCTACGGCCACCGTTTCCATGACAACCACGCCGTGGCGCTCGAGTCGCCCAGCGGTTACGAGGCCGCGCTGCTGAAGCTGCACGTCAATGTCCTGCCGCACGAGCGCTCGGAAGCGATCCTGCGCTTGGCTCGCGAGGCGGCCGAGGAGGTCGGCGGTCATCTCCTGGAAGATCCAGTGCTGCTCGATGAGATCGTGCACTTGGTCGAGTGGCCGGTGGCGGTCTGTGGGACCTTCGACGAGGAGTTCTTGAAGCTCCCGCCGCAGGTCCTGGTCACCTCGATGCGCAAACATCAGCGCTACTTCTCGGTGGTCGACGCGAGCGGCGCCCCAATGCCGCACTTCGTGACCATCGCGAACACCATCCCTCGTTCGAAGGAGGTCGTCGCCCGTGGCAACCGTCGAGTCTTGAGGGCACGCTTGAAGGACGCGGAGTTCTTCTTCCGGGAGGACCAAAAACGCAGCCTGCAGGAGTGGGGCGAGGGTCTGGACCGGGTGACCTACGTCGAAGGCCTGGGCAGCCTGGCCGACAAGTCACAGCGCATCGCCGCCGTGGCCAGCTGGCTGGCCGAGAAGCTCTATCCACACTCCCCTAACCTCGCCGCACAGGCGAGAGCGGCCTCGTTGCTGGCCAAGGCCGACCTGGTGACCGGAATGGTCGGCGAGTTCCCAGAGCTGCAGGGCTACATGGGTGGACGCTATTTGCTCGCCGAAGGCGCGGACCCCGCCGTGGCTGCGGCCGTAGGCGAGCACTATGCACCAAAGGGCGCTCAGGACGAGTTGCCGCAGACTGTGCTCGGGGCGTTGGTGTCCATCGCCGACCGCGTGGACAGCATCGCCTCACTGTTCGCGCTGGGCCGCATGCCCAGCGGTGCTGCGGACCCCTTCGCGCTGCGTCGCGCGGCGTTGGGGGTGATCCGGATCGCCTTGGAGCGGGACCTGCGCTTCTCCCTCAAGGAGCTGTTCGACGTCGCGGTGGCGGAAGTCGTCGCCAGCGCGACCCAGCTGGGAACAGCCTCGAAGCTGGGTGAGCCGGCCGAGGTCTCGGCGAAGGCGCTGGATTTCGTGCTCACGCGACTGCGACACCTCGCCGCCACCGAGCACAAGCTCGATGTGGTCGATGCGGTCTTGGCGATTGGCTCGAAGCTCGAGGATCTGCCGGCGATACAACAGCGCATCGAGGCCCTGAGTGGGATCCGTGCGACGGCCGAGTTCGAGCCCATCGCGGTGACGTTCAAGCGCGTGGCGAACATCTTGGGCGAGACGCCGCCTGCGGCGTCCATCAAGGTGAACGTCGAGCTCTTGGGCGATGCCGAGACGGTGCTCTTCGAGCGGACGGCGGCGGCGAGGAGCCTTCTGTCGGAGGAGCTCGGGCGGCGAGGCTTCGCGGCGGCTTTGGCTGCCCTCGTGTCGTTGCGTCCCCCCGTCGATCAGTTCTTCGAGGACGTGCTCGTGAACGACCCCGACGAACGCGTGCGGGTGAATCGGCACTGTTTGTTGCGGGATGTCCTGGAGTTGTTCAACAGCTTCGCTGACGTTCGTCGTCTCTAAATGAGCAATGACACCGTTGTCTGGCACCGCGATGTGGATGGCCTTTCTTCACAGCGTTCGCCGACTCGTTAGTAGTTTCTTGCACGGGAAGCCCCTATAAAGCAGCGGTGATTCGAGGTCGTCGGTGCGCTCCTGGCTCGACGGACCGAACCCAAAGGCCCCCGCACGAAGTAAAGAAGACACGTGTGTGGGCCTGTTGCCATTGGAATTGCCGAGCGGACGACCGATTTTCGCACCGCAAGTGATTGGGAATGAAACGAAAATCGGTCGTGGTAAGCGAGGCAAGAAATCTAATTGGCGGCGCGAGAGCTGTGCGTTCGTGCCTGACGTCACCCCTTCGTTGGAGGATCCCATGACCATCGACAAGCAAGTATTTTCCTTTGGCGGCGGTGTCGCGGACGGCGATGGAAGCATGGCTGCCGTGCTCGGGGGCAAGGGAGCGGGCTTGGCGGAGATGACCGCCTTGGGGATCCCCGTCCCACCGGGTTTCACGATCTCCACGGCGGCTTGTCGGCTCTATTTCGAGTTGGGCAACACGATCTCGGAGTCGCTCAAAGCCGAGGTGGGCGTTTCGCTGTCAAAGCTCGAGGAGGCGGTCGGGAAGAAGCTGGGCGGCAGCGAGGACCCGTTGTTGGTCTCTGTGCGTTCCGGTTCACCCATGAGCATGCCAGGGATGATGGACACGGTCCTCAACCTCGGGCTCAACGATCAAACGGTCGAGGCCATCGCCGCCAAGAGCCAGAACCCGCGCTTTGCCTACGACACCTATCGGCGCTTCATCCAGATGTATAGCAACGTCGTGCTGGGCGTCGATATCGCCGAGTTCGAGCACCACCTGGAGAACGTGAAGTTGGAGGTCGGCGTCTGGCAGGACAACGAGCTGGATGTCGATGCGCTCAAGAGTGTGGTGCGTCGCTACCATGAGTGTGTTCGACAGCACAGCGGCCAAGCCTTTCCTCAGGACCCGCTGCTCCAACTCTGGGGTGCGGTGGAGGCCGTCTTCGCGAGCTGGAACAACCCGCGCGCCAAGTACTACCGCCAGCTGAACAACATCCCGGCGAACATGGGTACCGCCGTGACGGTACAGGCGATGGTCTTCGGGAACATGGGCGCCGACTGCGCGACCGGCGTTGCATTCACCCGCAACCCGTCGACTGGCGCCAAGGAGTTTTACGGCGAGTACCTGCCCAACGCCCAAGGTGAAGACGTGGTGGCTGGTATACGAACGCCGATGTCGCTGACGAACACGGGCGACGGACTCGACGGCGAATCGCTGGAATCGACGATGCCCGAGGCCTTCGCGCAGCTGCTCGAAATCCAAAAAAACTTGGAGCTGCACTACCGCGACATGCAGGACATCGAGTTTACCATCGAGCGAGGCCACGTCTGGATGCTGCAGACCCGGCGCGGCAAGCGGACCGCGGTGGCGGCGGTGCGCGTCGCGGTGGAGATGGTCGACGAGGGGCTCATCGACAAGAGAGAGGCGGTGTTGCGGGTGGAGCCCATCAGCTTGGACCAGTTGCTGCACCCGACCCTGGATCCCAGCGCCGCCAAGACCGTCCTCGCGACTGGACTGCCGGCGAGCCCTGGCGCCGTGAGTGGGCGCATCGTGTTCAACGCTGTAGACGCTGAGGACGCCGCGGCTCGTGGCGAAGACGTCATCTTGGTGCGCGTCGAGACCAGCCCCGAGGACATCAAGGGGATGAGCGCCGCGCGCGGCATCCTCACGGCTCGAGGAGGGATGACCAGCCACGCCGCCGTGGTCGCCCGAGGCATGGGCCGCTGCTGCGTCGCGGGCTGTGGAGCGGTGCGGATCGACGAACACGCGCGGACCATGGCCGTCAGCGGCCACACCCTCACCGACCGCGACGTGCTCACGCTCGATGGCAGCACCGGGGAAGTGATTCTAGGTCGCGTCGCGCAGATCGAGGCCAACACCAGCGGCGAGTTCGCTCGCCTGATGACCTGGGCCGACACGTTCCGCACCCTCGGTGTGCGCGCCAACGCCGACAACCCACGCGACGCCAAACGCGCTCGGCGGCTGGGGGCGGAGGGCGTCGGTCTGTGTCGGACCGAGCACATGTTCTTCGAGGGGGATCGCATCACCTCGATGCGTCGGCTGATTCTGGCTCGGACTGACGAAGAGCGAGCCACCGCGCTGGGGTCCTTGGAGCCCATGCAGCAAGCCGACTTCGAGGGGATCTTCACGGCGATGCTCGGACTCCCAGTGACCATTCGGCTGCTCGACCCGCCGCTGCACGAGTTCTTGCCGCAGCACGCCTCCGACGTCGAGCTGCTGGTGAAGCTGACCGGCATCACGAAGGCCGACATCGAGCTCGCTGCGGAGTCCCTGCACGAGACCAACCCGATGCTCGGCCATCGAGGCTGCCGCTTGGGGATATCCTTCCCGGCCATCTACGAGATGCAGACCCGGGCGATCTTCCGCGCGGCCGTGGCGGTGAACGCCGAGCATCCTGGACAAGTAAAGCCCGAGGTCATGATCCCGTTGGTCGGACACCCGGAAGAGCTGCGCCGGTTGCGGGCGTTGGTGCTCAAGGTCGCCCACGAAGTGTTGGAAACGGCCACAACCTCGCTCGACTTCCTGGTGGGTACGATGATAGAGCTTCCGCGCGCGTGCTGCGTGGCGGATCGCATCGCGGAGCACGCGGACTTCTTCAGCTTTGGAACCAACGACCTGACTCAGACGACCTTCGGCATCTCGAGAGATGACGCGGCTTCGTTCATGCGGGTCTACCTCGATCAGGGGATCTACGAGCAAGACCCCTTCGTGAGCATCGATCAAGACGGACTGGGTGTGTTGATGAGGATGGGGGTCGAGAAAGGGCGCGCGCAAAACGCGAAGCTCAAGATCGGCATCTGTGGAGAGCACGGAGGCGAGCCAGCGAGCGTTCGGTTCTGTCAATCCTTGGGCCTCGACTACGTCAGCTGCTCACCCTTCAGAGTGCCCATCGCGCGCCTAGCCGCTGCGCATGCGGCCTTGACCCTTCCTGCGGAGCCCAAATGAACGTTGTGTCCCTCTCGGCGCGCGCCACCGCCGTGGTGTTGAGCGCCCTCTTGTGGGCTTCTTGCGCCACGGATTTCCCGGGCGATCCCCCGGATCTCGACAATCTGGAGTATCCCGTCGGGATGGCTCTGCATCCTTCGGGCGACACGCTGTATGTGGTCAACGCGAACTTCGACCTGAAGTATCGGCCGCAGGACGGCGGGACTCTGAGCGTCATCGATCTCGAGAGCCTGACCGTGCTCCCCGAGCAGACCCGGACCATGGGCAGCTTCGCGACCACGGTTCGCCTGAACCACGACGCGAGCCGCGGCTATGTGACGGTTCGCGGGGACTCGAGTGTCACTTGGTTCGACCTCTCCGAAGACGGTCGTCGGCTGAGCTGCCCACTGGCTCCGAACAGCGTCGACCTCGGCAAATGCAAGTTCGCCGTGCCCAGTGAGCCCACGGGTCTGGCGTACTCAAGGGGTCACCGCACTCAGGCCCTGCTCGACGCCAATGGGCGGCCGCTCTTGGACAACGACGGCCGACCTCGGCTGATCGAGCAAGACTTCGACCTGCTCGCCATCGCCCATCTGCGCGATGGGTTGGTGTCGGTCGCGACGGTCGGAGACACGACAGGAACCGAGAAACCTGCCTTTAGCATCGCCAGCGCGACGCTGGTCGACGGCCCCAGTGACATCGCGTTGCAGTCCGGCGAGCGTTTCTTCGTCACCGGCCGCGTCGCCTCCAGCCTCGTGGCCTTCCGACCAGCCATCGGAGCCGACGCCCAGGTCTTAGGCATCTACCTGGATGCGATCCTTCAGGTGCCGACTCCCTTCTCCTCGCACCAAGGTCGCTCTTTGCTCTTCAGCCAGGACAAGGACCGTCTGTATCTCACCAACCAGTCCCCCAACTCACTCCTCGTGTTCGACACCTCCGAGGGCGACAACGACGCGGTCAGCGGAACGGTGAACCATATCATCGACATGCTCGACATGCCCCAAGGGCCCAACCGAATGGCCTGGGTGTCGACGGGTGAGAAAGACCTCCTCTACATCACCTCCTTCAGTGACGACGCGGTGGCCATCGTCGATCCCGCGATTCCCGCCATCGTCGGGCGAGTAGAGGTGGGCGAGGGCCCCTTCGACATCCTGGTCGACCAGACCAAACGGCAGCAGGCCTACGTGAGCAATTTCGCCGAGCATTCGGTCTCAGTCCTGGACCTCTCCGACCCCTTGCACCCCGTCGAGACCCACGTCATCGGAGGGTTGCAATGAGCTGGAGATGTCCTCTGTTGCCTTTGCGTCCAAGCCGCCTGCTCGCCGCAGCCTTGCTCATGCTCCTGTGTGGACTCGCCTGCAGCGAGGACCCGACGGGCAGCGTGGTCAGCTTGCGCAGCCCCGCCACCTTCCTCTACGCGCCCAACTGCGTCATCGACGGGTCGTGGCACCGCTTTAGCGACTGCCCAGATCCTGACCGGATCGTCGCTCAGGCGTTCGTGACCAACGAGGAGACGGCTTCGCTCTCCTACGTCTCGATCGGCACCGCAGGCGCCAAGCTGTCGGATACCCGCTTGGGTGTCCCCGGCTTGACCGGCGTGCCCATCGGCGAGCGCCCTCGAGACGCCGCGGCGACCTCCGACGGCGCGTTCGTCCTTACGGTCAATACCCTCTCGAGCGACATCTCTGTGGTGGAAGTCGCCAAGAGACGCGAGGTCTTGCGGGTCCCGACTCCCGAACCTCCGGTGAAGCTCACCCCAGTGGGCGATGCGTTCTGGCTCTTTTATCCGTCCGGGTTGGTCGAAATCCGAGCGCTCGCCTTCGACTGCGGCGCCGGTTCCAACCAGTACGACGAAAACCTCTGCGCCCTCGATGAGACCCAGATCGCCTTCGAGGTCAGCGCGAGTTTTCTTGTCGAAGGGCAACCGAAGGCCGCGTTGAGCCTCCCGACGAACGAGCGCGTCTTCGTGTCCTACACCGATAAGCTCTACCTCTCCGTCCTCGTCCCCGAATCCTCTCAGGAGACGTGTCTACAGAGCGGTGAAATGCCTCCTTGCGAGGTCGAGCGCCTGCCTGGCGGCTACGGCTGCTCCGATGGACTGGACAACGACGGGGATGGGTTCATCGACGGCGAGGATCCGCAGTGCTACCTGCGCGGCGGCGCCGAAAGTGTAGACGGCGTCGGGGTTTTGACCCGTGGAGCGTGCAACGATGGCATCGACAACGATGGGGACGGCTTCGCGGACGCGTTCGACCCGGGTTGCACGAGCACGAACGACGGCGGTGAGGAGGACGGGCAGCAGGAGTTGCAGCTGCCTCAATGCGTGGACGGCATCGACAACGACGGCGACGGCCTCGTCGACAACCGAGACGCCGACTGTCTGGACAGCTCGGATGGCAGCGAGGACGGCTCGTCTTTGCTCCCGGCCTGCGACGACGGCGTCGACAACGACCAAGATGGCGCCATCGATTTCCCCGAGGATTCGGGTTGCGACTCGTTCAGCGACGACACCGAGGGCGCCACGAACTCCTGCGGTGATGGACTGGACAACGACGGGGACGGCCTCGTCGACCTCGAGGATTCGGGCTGCTCCGACCTCTCGGACGACTCCGAGGGAGCGGCGCGCGGCTTCTGCAACGACGGCGTCGACAACGACGGCGACGGCGCCATCGACCTGGCCGACGACGGCTGCTACGGCGCCTCGGGGATGACCGAGAAGAACGTGGAGCGCTCTGGGCTCGGTCCGATGGCCGTCGACCCCGGCGGGTCGCTCTATGTCGTCGACTCGACGGAGTGGCAGGTGATCGTGATCGACCTCGCCACCAGCCAGGTGGTCGACGCTGGGGCGCGCAATCCCTTCTCGACCGGCCCTGGAATTCGTGTCAACGCCATGCCCAAAGCCGTCGCCGCGGACATCCGCAGCTCGACGATCGTCGACGCTGGTGGCGGCGTGACGATCAAACGAGATGAGGCCGTGTTCTACGCAGCAACTACGGCAGGAACCCTAGACGTGGGCTCGGTCTCGCAGACCTTCCAACGCTTCGAGAACCAAACGGTCACCGACACGGTCGAGCTCCCCACCTTGAAAGTGGGCGACAACCGAGACTCGGTCGCCAGCGTCGTCAGCCGGCGTTGCCTCAACATCTTCTGCGACGAGTCGTCGCTCCCGACGATCGAGCTGCGGGCCAGGCCCAGCGTGTTCGTCACCGACGCGGGCGCGCTGCTCACCACGGGGGACGACGGCAAGCCGACCTCCGTCCCGGTCGACGAGCTCTATGTGCCGGAGACCTGGCAGCTCATCTACGAGGGGATTCTGCCCAACGCTGAACGCAGCGACGGGCTCTTCGACGCGGCCGGCGGCGAGCTGCGCTTCGGCGGCAACTTCTGCAGCCTGGGCGTGGTCGCAGGTGACCACGTGATCGTCGAGGATTCGCCTTCGAGTCAGAAGGGCCTGGATTGCGGTGAGCTGCGGGACAAGACTCGGGAGTTTGAGGTCGCGCAGGTGCGCGCGGACGCGCTCTATCTGCAACCTCTGGACGACCCGACGACCTCTTCTCAGCTGCCCAATCGAAGCTGCTACCCGTGGGGCACTCGCTTCACGGTGCGCGCCTCGAAGCAGTTTGTCGCGTCGGGCACGGAGACCGGCAGTCTGTTGGGTCGGAGCAGCCGCGGCGGCGTCTGCTCCGATGCCGCGGGCCCCTTGGGCGGGGGACGCTTCGCGTTTGACGAGAAGTTCGAGAACGCCCTCTTCAAGACGACGATCCCCACGGGTTCGCTGCCAGCGGAGCGGGGCGTAGGGATCGAGTTCTCTGTGACCAGCGGCTATGTGGGCTTGCGCCTGCAGACCGGTCCTCTTCCAGGCGACGTCGTGGTCGTGCCGACCCTGAGCCGCAAGTATGTCTTCGTCCCGGACGGCGGGAGCAACCAGGTCTTCATCTTCGACGCCGCCAACTTCTCGTCCTTCGAGAGCCTGTGAGCGTCGTACTCAGACTCTGAGTAGGTCGAACGAGACCCTTCGAGAGTTCACCGCGACTCCGAGTCCGTCTCGTTCGACCCTTTGAGAGTGTCGTTAGACTGCTCAGGAGTCTCGTTCGACCCTTCGAGAGGAGAACGAGACTCTCGAAGGGTCGAACGAGACTCCGAGACAGTCCCGCTCGACTGAGCGTTGGTCTCGGACTCCAAAAATCGGTCTCGATCTACCAAATTCGGTAGATCGAGACCACTCGAGAGGAGAATTAGGCACTTTTGGCCTGTTTTTTGACGCCGACGAGGCATCTTCGTACTCAGGCAGGACGAGCCACCTCTGATCCGAGGTGCGCGCGACGGCTATCCCTCGCAACCCGCGTCGAGTTCCTCGATCAGGTCACCCCGTCGGAAGGTCGCGGCGAGCTGTTGCAGCGACACGTCGCGGCCACCGTACAAACGCGCAAGCGCTGCCTGAATGTCGCCGACCGCCAGGTTGAAGTAGGCCTCACCCTCCCGCTCGATGAGTCCTTTGGCCTGCGCGAAGTTACGGTGGTCCAAGCCGCTGAACTCTCGCTTCCCGAGGTCGACCAAGAGGCGACGTCCCATCTGCATCGCGGCGAAACACGAGGCGTAGCGGACGAACTGAGGATCGCTCGGCGTGGGGCGCCGACGGTGATTCTCTGTGATGCGAAAGAGCAGAACCGCCACGACGGTTTGAGCCCCGTTGAGCTCGTCGGAGAAGATGGTCTTGTAGAGTTTTCCGAAGTGCTCGCGGGAGAAGAACTTGGCTTGGTGCGGGGCCCGGCGCCAGACGGCGAGGATCGCCTCGGCGGCCGTGCCAGAGGTGATGTCGGTTGGCTTCGTCGATGCGTCGGCCCGTTTTCGCCGGTAGGTGTACCCCAGGGCGTCGATGCTCGCTTCGAGCTGCCGCTGCCTCTCATCGTTGGAGCGAAGGTCTTTGAGGTCCACAGGGTTCTGACTGTTCGTCGCGTGCGTGATCTGAAGAACCAAATCCTCATTGTCCTCTGGCAGCTTGTAGAGCCGCACCAGCACAGAGGCGTCGTCTGGAAGCGTCTTCCCGAGCTTGCGCAGCTCTTCGTCGGTTTTGACGATCGTCATACAGGTCT
The DNA here is from genome assembly GCA_002789955.1 of Deltaproteobacteria bacterium CG_4_9_14_3_um_filter_63_12. GTDB lineage: Bacteria > Myxococcota_A > Bradymonadia > UBA4248 > UM-FILTER-63-12 > UM-FILTER-63-12. The sequence continues at coordinate 18,520 of PFUG01000301.1, forward strand.
GGCCGCCGTTGACGACCTGCAGGTCCTTCACTTTGACTTGGTAGTCGCTGCTTTGAAGCGCGTTGAAGGAGAAGTCGCTGCAGACCAGCGTGAGCCCGTTGTTGAAGAAGTAGAAGTTCGATGGGGTGTTTGAGGTCAAGGTTGCGCGAATGCCCTCGTTGACTCGATTGCCATGCAAACCCAGGTAGCGTCGAATGTTTCGTTCCAGCAACTGGTCACCGTGTGTCTGTATGAGTTGGGCAATTTCGGCGACGGGGATACGGCCGATGAACACCCGACTGAAGTCCATGTCCTCAACGATCGCCTGGCCTGTCAGGCGCAGGGTCGCTTTGACCGACTTGGTGCGCTGCAACATGCGCACGAGCACGTCGTGGTTGACATATTCCCACGTCACCTGAGCGCCAAACCCAGCGCGGTCGATGGACGATTGGCCATCGTCGGCCCACTTCAGACCGTTGTTGCAGGCGATTGCCCGCACGTTGGGAATGACGCCATCGCGAATCAGCGACCGGGCCGCCTCGACCTGCGCCATCAACCGCTCGTTGACCGGGCCGAGCGCCGAGTTGGGGTTGAAAATGTGGCGGATCGCGTTGACCAGGCTTTCGAGCCCACTCCCCGGGAAATTCGAGGTGCCGTCCAGCTGCTTCTTGTACTTTCCTTGAAAGAGGGTCACCGCGAACTCGCCATCGACCTCCTCAGTCAAGTGCATCGCGTCGACCCCGAAGTCGCCCCCCCCCTCAGTCAGGCAATCGAACGCGACGTCGGGCTCGAGATCGAGCATCGTCTTCACGCACAGATAGACAAAAGCAAGGGACTTCTGCCGCTCAGGGTCCTTGATGTTCAGGTCATCAACGGCTCTGCCACGAATCTCGTCTTGAACCCCACCAAGTCGCTGGTCGATGATGGACGCGTTGATGTTCATGAATTCCCTACAGAGCTCCGTACCTTGCGGTGAGGCCGTTCTCGGCCCCCGAAAACAAACAGGTGATCTTCGCGAGGTTACGGCCCGAACCGATCGACCGCAAAGTAAAAACAGACCGATGTCGCGGGTCGTCCAGCGCGTGAGAAAGTCCGAAGGCAGCCCGCAAAGGTCGAACCTAGACGCTGAGCAAGCCAAGGCAGCAGAGACCACAGAGAACTCTTGGCGTCGCCGGCACACAAGAAACCGCTTAGCGTTCTCTGCACACTCTCCCGAAACGGTTCATCAGTCGTCACCGCGCAGAGTGAAATCGTTGCGGTGGCGTTCCAACCAGCGAGTCCGGAAGTCGTCGGCTCCTTCTCGGGGATAGACGAAGGTGGGAATCCACGGGTAGCTGGCGAGCACCTCGGCGGGCGAGAGGTAGCCGTTCTGGGCGAGGGCGACCAAGATGTATTTTTGGCGCTTGTTCCACCAGCGGCCGCCTTTGGGGAAGCCGCGCACGTAGAACTTGCCGCCGCGCACCGGCGCGACTTTGAGTGAGGCCAAGAAGGCGGCCTCGAGGGGCTCGAGGTCTTGGGCGCGCTTGTCGAAGTAGAAGCGGGCAGCCTGCACGACGCCGTAGACGTCGGGCCCGAACTCGATGCAGTTGACGTAGAGTTCGAGGATGCGGTCTTTGGGCACGACGGTCTCGAGTCGCCAGACGATCAGCACCTCTTCGAGCTTGCGGGCGAGGGTCTTGTTGCGGGTCAGGAAGAGGTTCTTGACCAGCTGCTGGCTGATGGTGCTGCCTCCGTAGACGTAGCGTCGCTCTTTGATGTTGAGGCGAATCGCGCGATTGATGAGGCCGATGCGCAGGCCGCCGTGGTCGTAGAAGCGGCGGTCCTCGGTGAGGTACATGGCGGCGGGCACGTAGCCGGGGAGCTCGTCGAGGGTGATGTAATCGCCTGAGCCTGGGCCGACCGTGACCCCTTGGGCCAAGCTCGTGTACTCGAGATAGGTGTGGGTGTACTCAGGCGTCAACGTCGCGTCGACGTCGTGGGGGCCGACGCTCAAGATTTCGCAGTCGCCAGGGATCCCATCCGCCTTCATGTTGAACTTGAGGGGGTCGGTCCACGGCAGGTCGCCAACGAGGTGCGGGCTCATAGTCCCGTCGTTGAAGCGCAAATTGTCGATGGTCGACAGCAGCCCGGCGGGGATGGCCGCGGGGATGAGGTTGCACTGCAAGTTCTTGGCGTCGAGCTCGAAGTGAATGAAGGGCGCGCTGCGCACCTTCTTCACGTCGATGGTGGCGTTGGCTTTCAGCGGTCCGATGCCGACCTCGAGACGGTCGACGACGAGGTGTTCGGCGGCGTGGTCGTAGTCCAGCGAGAAGTCGAGCTCGGCGTTGAAGCCCGAGAGCGGCCGCTCGGAGATCTTCGGGTGGAAGAAGCCCACTTCGTGCAGCGCGACGCCGCCGCTGACCGCCAGGGTTCCGCGGGCCGAGCGCGTGATGGCCAGGTCGAAGTCCAGGGCGCCTTCGAGCTGCGCCGGGGGCTTGAGGCCAAGCAGTCCGAAGACGTCCTTGGCCGCCAACGCCGTGATGGAGACCGAGCCCGCGGGCCATTCACTGTCGCTGGCCATCTCGACGACCAGCTCGGCCCTGGCTCCTCGCAGGCCCACACCGAAGGCGTATTTCGTCCCGTCTCCTGACTGCATCGAGGTCGTGTCGAAGTCGATGCCATCGAGCTTCACCTCGCGGCCCCACATCTCGACGACGACCACCCCAGACTCGACGAGGACACCAGGGAGATGAGCCAGCAGGCTCTTGAGGTTGGACTCTTTGGGCGCAGTTGGCGCCGGGGTCTTCTCTTTGGGCGGTGGGGGCGCCTTCTCCAACGTGATGGGAGGAGCGTCGAAGAAGCGCGCGCCGATCAGGTTGGCGACGTCGAGCAACACAGGGTAGCGCCGCCCAATGGGGCCGACGAGCAGCTCGTCGAGGCGAATACGCGCCTCGGGTCGATTCGCGCGAAGCGAAGCGATCTCCCAGGTCCCAGGGCTCTTCTCGCCGACCTGTTTCGCAATGGAAAAGTCGACCTCCTCGATGGCTAGGCGGCTGACTCCGAAGCGGGTCTTGGGAGTCAATGTCAGCCCGAACACCGAGCCGGCGACGGCTTCGGGGCTGCCAGAGACGTCGAGGCGCGCCACGCTGGCGTCCCCCAGCTCGTGGTGGACCTCCACTGGGACGGCGAAGTTGAGCTGCGCGTGTCCCCAACGGGCGCTCGGCTTGGCATCGAGGGAGAACGCGACGGGATAGGGCTCGTCGAGCTCGAGAATCCCGCGCCCAGTGGTGGTCCAGAGGGTCTCTTCGCGGAAGAGCTCGCCCTCGAGGTCGCTCAGGCGCACGACGCCCAGGTCGGTCTCGGTCGCCAGCGCGACGCTGCCCCCATGCAGGCGGACGCGCGGCGTTGGGCCGCCTTCGCCGGCGGCGTCGCTGGCGCGTTCGCGCCGGCGTCGGGCCACGTCTTCCACGTCGGCACGCGAGAGAAAGACCTCGACGTCGTAGAGGTCGAGGGCCTCGGGCCTGCGCACACCGTCGAGAAACTGCTGCGGCGAGAGCTGGGTTTGCAGCCGTTTGATGGCCACACGTCCGCCCAAGGGGCCAGTGGCGACAAGCCCATCGAGAACGATGTCGCCGCTCCAGTTCACGTCGATCTGCGCGATCTGCAAGGTCCAACCGTAGGCTGCGGCCTTGGCGTCGAGCTCGTCTTGGATACGCGAGCGCGCGTAGGCCAACCCCCCGAAGTACGCGCCGATCGCTGCGCCGACGAGGAGCAGCACGACGACGGCGAGGACCTTGAGGCTGAAGAGCTTCTTAATCAATTGTCAGCCCATCAAGAGTTGTTGCGCGCATCCTGCGCGCAACCCTTTGGGTTTACACGACTCTGAGCCATCCCTGGCTGCGAGTTCTCGCAACGGCCGGCCACGTGGCTTTGGGTGCGGTCACCGTCCCGCAAGAGACTTCTTTTGGTGACCGTCGGCCTGTAGGCCTCTCGAGTCCGTGCTGGGCCGCAGGCCGAGGACGTTGACCCACGCAGGGTTCGGCCGTCCCCGGACACCGTCTGCCAAGAACCCGAGTGGGTGCCCACGAAAGGGAAGACCCACTATCGCTTATTCCGAGGGCTTGCGTCACTCGTCTTCGGTCGGCGCAAATCCGCGGCGCATGGTGTTCTCGCAGATGGCCCGTGGGTCCATGAACTGTTGCAGATAGTCGGGGCCGCCCGCCTTCGAGCCGACGCCGGAGCGCTTCGAGCCGCCGAAGGGATTGCGCCAAACCAGGGCGCCCGTGATGTTGCGGTTGATGTAGAGGTTGCCGACGCGGAACTCGTTGCGGGCGCGCTCGATGTGGGCGGGGCTGCGCGTAAAGATGCCGCCGGTCAGGGCGTATTGCGTGCCGTTGGCGATCTCGAGGGCGTGGTCGAAGTCCCTGGCCTTGATCACCGCCACGACGGGGCCGAAGATCTCGGTCTGGGCGATGGTCGAGTTGGGGTCCACGTCGACGAAGACGGTCGGCGGAACGTAACAACCGCCGTCGTTCGGAATGGCGCCTTGCACCGCGACTCGGGCCCCTTCGGCCTTGCCTTGCTCGATGAGCGCCAGAATGTTGCGCTGTGCCGCGGCGTCGATGACCGGACCGACCTTGTTGTGCGGCAGGTGGGCGGGGCCGACCGCCAAGGAGCGAACCGCCTCGGTCAGACGTGCAACGAAGGTGTCGTACTGCTCTTCCAAGACGATGGCTCGACTGCAGGCCGAGCATTTCTGCCCCTGGTAGGCGAACGCGCTCTTGACGACGCCCTGTACGGCTTCGTCGAGGTCGGCGTCGGAGTCCACGATGATGGCGTTTTTCCCGCCGAGCTCGCAGATGACGCGCTTGACGTAGAGCTGTCCGTCGCGGGTGATGGCGGCGTTCTTGTAGATGTCGAGCCCGACCTCCATGCTGCCCGTGAAAGCAATCAAGGAGATGTCGATGTGGTTGGTGAGCGCCGCCCCAACGACCGAGCCGCGGCCGGGCAAGAAGCTCAGGACCCCCTTGGGCAGTCCGGCCTTTTCGAAGGCGTCGTAGAAGCCGGCGGCGATGAGGGGGCTCTGCCCCGCAGGCTTCATGATGACACAGTTGCCGGTCACCAGCGCCGCCGAGGCCATGCCGGTCATGATGGCCAGAGGGAAATTCCAGGGCGCGATGACCGCCGCGACCCCGCGGCCTTCGTAGGACAGGTGGCTCAACTCACCAGGCAGCTGCCCCAGGCGTTGTGGCGTCGCGAGGCGAATCATCTCGCGGCCATAATACTCGAGGAAGTCGATGGCCTCGCAGACGTCGCCGTCGGCCTCGCTCCATTGCTTGCCCACCTCGTAGCACTGCAGCGCCGAGAGCTCCCAACGGTTCTTTCGCAGCTCGGCAGCGGCGTCGAAGAGGACCTGCGCCCGACGCAGCGGCGGCGTGTCCCGCCAGGCCGGATACGCCGCTTTCGCGGCGGCGATCGCCAGCTCCACGTGTTCGGCAGTGGCGCTGGCTGTGGTGCCGATGATCTCGGAGGGATTCGCCGGGTTGGTGCTCTGGAGGTGCTCCGCCGTGTCGATGGCCTCGCCGCCGATCATGAGCTTGCGGTGTTTTCCGAGCCAGTGTTTCTTGGCAGTCTGAAGGCCGTCCGCGAAAAGGCTGCGGATGCGCTCGTGGGCGAAGTCGGCCAGGGGCTCGTTGAAGAACGGCTTCACGCCTGGGACGGTCGGCGCGCCCTTGAGCGGATCGGAGAGCTTGGTCCTGGGTGGCGTCGTGCGCACCCGCGGATCGGCCAGCAACTCTGCGACGCTCTGGTCGTCGGCGAAGCCTTGGCGCAGCCAGGACTCGTTGGAGGTGTTCTCGAGCAGCCGGCGAACGAGGTAGCCCATGCCGGGGACCAAGTCGCCGATGGGCACGTAGTCCCGCAAGCGGTAGCCCAGCTTGAGGACCGCATGTTTGAGGGGCTCGCCCATGCCGAAGAGCATCTGGAACTCGAAGTCGTCGCGGGTCAACTTTCGCTTTTGGGCGACCGCCATGGTGTGGGCCAATGAGCGGACGTTGTGGGTGGCGATATTGGGGATCACCAGCTTGGTGTTCTCCAGCAGCATGGCGGTCAGGTTTTCGAAATTCTCATCGCTGAGACGCTTGTCGGTATAGACGGGGATCGGCCAGGCGCGCTGTTGCGAGAGCAGGACCTCGTAGTCCCAATAGGCGCCCTTGACGAGGCGCACGGCCACCCGCCGCTTGGCTTTTTTGGCCCACTTGAGCAGCTCCTTGGTGTCGTTCTCGGAGTCCTTCAGGTAGGCCTGAATGACGATGCCGACCTGCGGCCCGTCTGCGAATTCCGGCTGCTCCATGATGCGCTTGAAGAGCTCGAGCGTCAGAGCCTTGGTGTGGTAGCTCTCGGCGTCGAGGTTGACGAGCGCTCCGTGTGCCTTGGCGGCGTGCAGGATCCTGCTGAGGCGCTCGCCGAAGACCTCGAGGGCGCCTTGGAAGTCGAGGGGATCGAATTGGCTGTAGAGCGCCGAGGGCTTCACGGAGACGTTGACCCGCGGGAAGTCGCCGCCCTCCATCGTGGCGTCGACCTTCCAAGCCGCGGTGGTCTCAGTGAGGGATTTGACGAGGTCGACATACTGCTGGGTGTAGGCCTCGGCCTCTTGCTCGCTCACGCAGGCCTCGCCGAGCAGATCGACGGTGAAGCCGATGCCTTGCTCGCGCATCTCGGTGAGCTTGGGCAGCGCATCCGCGGCGTCGGCCCCGGCGATGAAGCGATAGGCCATCGAACGAATGTTCTTCTCGATTTGGCCAGCCGCGATCTTGGCGACTTTGCTGGTGGGGCTGACCGCGTTGAGACCCCATTGGAAGGTCTTGGGGAAGTCCTGACCCGGGCGGCAAAAGTACTCTTGAAGGTGACGGGCGATGTGCGAGGGGTCGTTGAGTGCCGGAAAGACGTCGACAAAACGGAACATCTCCGTCTTGAACGCCTCGTTGCGCATGCACCACTCCATGACTTGGCCTTGCCAAAAGTCCTTCGCAAAAATCGACGGCCGGCGACGTCCCATCGACTCGAAGATCCGCGCCGCGTACCGTTGAACCTCATCCTCGTACCCCAGACTCATGGTGCTGCTCCTTCACTTCACTGATGGGAGAATCGCCGCGACCGCAGTGGGGAGTTACTGCCTCACCGCTCGCTCACCGATGAAAAGTTCGACGTCTTCAAGCTCACTGTTTGCCACTGTGGTCGCGAAACCCGCGAGGCCAAACACTGCGCGGGATCGTCTGACCCTGCACGTGCTCGCCTATTCTCGCTGTGCGGCCGTGCGTCTCGGCACTCAGGATCGCGTTTGTGCCAGACACCAACCAGTCGCCGAGGGTTCGACACCTGTCGCCGAACGGGCGGGACTCTATCAACAAGAATTTCACCGGTCTAGCAGGCAGATTCGAGACGACGAAGGCGGCTCGCTTGCCGTTCGCGATGCGGCCAAAGCGGGGGCTTCGCAACGCTTTGACGCCTGAGGGGGAAAGGGCGAGTGGTCAGAGTTGGCTTGCCCCGGCTTTCGGCCTTCCCTATAGTCTTCGCCCAGTTGTCGTCCCCCGGCCATCGGCTCCGACGCGACCGTTTGCTCCTCGAGTTGTTGCGTGCATCCTGCGCGCAACCCTTCGGGCTTACACGACTCTGAAGCCATCCCTGGCTGCGAGTTCCCGGCAGGAGATTTCCATGAATCCCGAGCTCCGCTTCATGCACTGCGCGCCCCGTTCACTCTCACTTTTGCTTGCCTTGGGGATGGCGGCCACGTTCGTCGTCGCCTGCGACGATGGAGGGGGAAAGAAGCCCGCCGCAGACACGGTGAGCGAGACCTCGGTGGACGTCGTCGAAGAGATCGACACCCCCATCGAGGAGACGACACCCGACCTCGTCGAGGAGCTCGTCGAACCCCCGCCGCTTTTCGCCCCGCTGCGCGTCGCCTTTGCTTATCGCGACCCGGAGGCTCCCAGCGATCCCGTCTCGCTCTATATCGCCAGCTATACTGATGGCGAGAACTTGCGAAAAGCAGACTTGGCGGCGATGACCACCAACATCGATTGCTACCTCGGCGGAACCTGCTACCTGAACCAGGATCTCAGCTACTTCGTCTTCCACACGGGAACTGGCGAGCTGCGGATAGCCCCTATTGGCGCAGGTCCCAGTGTCGCGGACAGCGATCTTCAGCTTGTCGCCTCCGACGTACCCCAGAGCAGCATCCAATTCGCTGGGCACCGACTGGCCTACGTCTCCGTTGACCGCGTCTACTATATGGACCTCAGCGGTGGGCTGACCTCGCCTAAGGACCTGGGATATCTGTTGCCTCAGCTTGGGGACGGCATCAACTATCAAGGCGGCGGAATCGCCATGGGCACCCAGGGCGACTTCTTGCTCGTCTATCGCTATGACCTCTCGAGTCTGGGCGTCTGGAAGGTCTCTCTGGCCACGGGCGAGGAGACCTTCATGTACCGCTTTGGGATTCCGCGGGCCGCGGGTTCGACATTCGGAGGGACCAACCCCATCAGCGTCTCGGCCGACGGCGAGACGGCCGTGATCCTCGTCGAAGGCATCACGCTCTACGGCACCTGCACCGGCAACGCCGATTGTACGGACGTCCCCGAAGGCACTTGTCAGTTCTACACCAACGACGCGGGCGTCAAGAGCTCGACCGGGCTCTGCGGCGCCAACCAGTCGACTTTGCAGCGTTTCTCCCTCACGGACGGCAACCTGGGGACGGCGTGCTCGGAAGACACCGACTGCAGCGCACCTCACCGTTGCCTCATCGACCCCACGACGTTGCTCGATGGAACGCCGAAGAAGATCTGCTCTCCTCGCTCGTACACCATTGGGCCCAAGAGCCCGGCTGGCTGCACCCTGCGCGGAGTGAACCAATTTGCGGACGTCGCGCCGAAGCTGCGTCGGACACCGAACGACGACATCGTCTTTCTCGGCAAGAACGACTGTGGCGACCTCAACATCAGCAACAACGCCGTGGTGACGCTCTCCGCCGACCTCGATCCTACAACGCTGACGTACCTCGAGGGGCCCTATGACCACGACTTTGGTCAAAGCTTCTGCTACGACGCTCAAGAGGACTCGTGGGACTACCCTGCTTGCTCCATCGACATCCAGGACTTCGACATGGGGCTGGACGGTGGGTTGGTGATTCGAGGAAGCGCTCGTAACGACCGCATCGGGCGGGAGGTCTGGCTCTATGATGAGAGCGGAATCCGCTTCCCGCTGACCAACGATCTGTTCTTCGATGTCGACGCGTTCTACGCGGTGACACCCTGATTCAAAGCCCCACCTCGCCCTCCCGCCCCGCTGGTCTTGAGTTCGCGTTGGTGGTAGGTTGCCGCCTTTCGCACCGACTCTTTGGGCTCGGCGCGAGGGGAACTGGGTGTTTTCGCCTGGATTCCAGACTCTCTCCGTCGAAACCAACAGGGAAGACCCCGACGACTCGGTGGGCTGCCGATCGCAGACCCCCTGTCGTACGTCCTTGGTCTCCCCTGCGGCCGGGCTCGCCTAGCGCTCTCTGAGGTCATGCTCATGCTCATCGATTTTTTCACCTACACCAATGCGACCGAGGGTGGTCAACTCAGCGCAGCGGAGCTGATTGCCGGCGCGGCAGCGTGTTCTCTCGACGGCATCTGCATCACGGACCGCGAATACAGCTCCCACGCAAAGGAGCTCCTCGCTGCGGCCGAGACCTCGAAGGTCTTTGTCGGACTCGGCGTAGAGCTCGAAGTCGAAGGGGGTCTACTGGTCTGCTTCCCGAGCCGAGTGGACGGGTTCCTGTTCAATGAGGACTGGCGTGAGCTTACGACCTTCGGGACACCATCGGCCCAGGAGGTCATCGACTTCATGAACGCTAGAGACGGCGCGGTCATTGCGCGCAACGTCTTCCAGCGCGAGGCCCTCGCCCTCGGCGACAGCGTATTTCGCCTGCGCGGGTTGGCGGGCATCGATGCTCTCAATCCTCTGCGCCGGCGGATCGAGAACGAGCTTGCGCTCGAGGCTGCGACCTCGTTAGGGGTCGCAGCCGTGGCTGGGTCTGGAGCCATGCATTCGCTCAAGGAGCTGGGCAAAGCGGCCACTCTCATGGGCGACGAGATCACGACCCAAGAGCAGCTCGTTGCAACCCTTCAGGCTGCGGAGGTTTGGCCGACTTGCCTGGACGCACGGGCGAACTGGGCTCCAACCGGCGGCCAGGGCGGCGGTGGCAGCCAGGGGGGCGGTCGTCCTCGGACGGATGGGCCGCGGGGGCGGCGCGACAGCCCTCGAGAGGGGCGTGGCGACGGTCCACGTGACCGACGCGGTGGAAGCGGTGGGGGTGGCGGTGGTCGCGGTCGGCGCCGCCCTCGTCCCGACGGCGAGCGATAACTGGCACTGGCAGCTCGCGTCGGGTACCGGCCCGAAACACATGAAGATTTCCTTTTAGATTCCGGTCAGTAGAAGAAAACCTAAGCGTGCGAATTCGACTCCTTCCACCCCCCAACGCTGGGCTCAGGTCCGCTTGACAGCCCAGAGGGGACACACTAGCCTCCACTTCGCTCAAGAGCGCTCAAAATTGGGGCTCACGCGTCTTTGGGCAACGCAAACCTGGGGGATCCCCCTCTTCATCACCAGCCCTCGTTTCGAAGGGCCATCCCGTCCTTGCAAGATCAATGGTGTTCGCGGAGCCAAGTCCGCTTACACCCGAACGGAAGGGTGCAATGGAACTGGAATTCTCGAGCCAAGCCGAGGAGCGATTTCAGGCCATCTTGAAACGCTACCCGAATACTCGGGCGGCCTTGTTGCCGACGCTCTTCGTCGCACAAGACGATTTTGGATATCTGTCTGTCGGTGCGATGGAGTACGTGGCGGGTCGTCTGGAGCTGCCGCCTTCGAAGGTGTTGAACGTTGGCACGTTCTACACCATGTACAACAAGCGTCCCGTCGGGAAGTACCATGTGCAGGTCTGCGCGAGCATCTCCTGTGCGCTCATGGGTGCTCATCGCCTGGTCCATCAATTGGAGCAGAAGCTGGGCATTCGGCTGGGAGAGACCACCGAAGATGGGCAATTCACGCTCAGCGAGGTGGAGTGTCTGGCAAGCTGCGGCACCGCGCCCATGCTCCAGATCAATGACGACTACCACGAGAACTTGAAGACTCCGGAGTCGATCGACGCAGTGTTCAAGCCACTGCTTGGCGACTCCAAGAAGCCCAACCAGGGCCGCTGAACCCTTTGGTTCCACAGAGGAAGGCATGCGGAAGCTGTTCACCAAATGTCTAGACTTCGAAAAGCCTTGGGATATCGACGTCTATATTTCGAAACAAGGGGGCTATCGCTCCCCGAAGAAGTCCTTGTCGATGGAGCCGAGCGCGATCATCGACGAGGTCAAGAAATCGAATTTACGAGGCCGAGGCGGTGCCGGGTTCCCAACGGGCCTGAAGTGGAGCTTTCTCCCCAAAGACTCTGAGGCCCCAAAGTACCTCGTGATCAACGCCGACGAGGGCGAGCCGGGAACTTTCAAGGACCGACTCATCCTCGAGTTCGACCCCCATCGCCTGCTCGAAGGCTGCATCACGGCCTGCTACACGCTTGGTGCGCACGTTTGCTACATCTACATCCGCGGCGAGCTCAGGCAGTGCCATGCGCGAGTGGAAGAGGCGATCGCACAGGCCCGCAGCCGGGGCTTCTTGGGCGAGGGGATCTTCGGCACGAAGTATGACCTCGAAATCTACGTCCACACCGGCGCGGGTGCGTACATCTGTGGGGAGGAGACTGCTCTGCTCGAGAGCCTCGAGGGCAAGGCTGGCAAACCCCGCATGAAGCCCCCTTTCCCGGCGGTCGTCGGCCTCTTCGGCTGTCCAACGATCATCAACAACGTCGAGACCATCGCTTGTATCCCCACGATCATAAACGATGGCGGCGAGGCCTTCGCGGCCGATGGCTGCGAGCGCAATGGCGGGATCAAGCTCTACGGCATCTCCGGCCACTCTGCACGGCCTGGGATGTACGAGGCGCCGCAAGGCATCTCGATGCGTGAGCTCATTTACGGCGACGATTTCGGTCGCGGCATCCGCGAGGGGCGAGAGCTCAAGGGGGTCATCCCCGGAGGCTCGAGCTGCCCATGCATCTTGCCGGCGGATATCGACGTCGCGATGGACTTCGATTCGCTCCGCAAGGTCAATTCGCTCTTTGGGACTGGCGGCCTCATCTTGATGGATGATCAGACCTGCATGGTCCGTGTGGCGGCGACTTTGGCGACGTTCTACCACATCGAGAGTTGTGGTCAGTGTACGCCATGTCGAGAAGGCACCGGCTGGCTCAAGCGAGTCCTCGACAACATCGAAGCGGGCACAGGCACCCCAAAGGACCTCGCCCTCCTCAAGGATGTCTGCGACAACATCGCAGGCAACACTATCTGCCCTCACGGCGACGCCGCGTCGATGGCGGTCGGCTCGTATTTGCGGCACTTCATGCCCGAGTTCGAAGCCCACGTCGAGCGGGGTGGGTGTTGGTTCCCCGAATGGTAGTTCTGCGAGCGTAGAGCTTTGCTTTGCATCGCGCAGGTCTGGCTGCAGCTAAGAGCTGCTCACGAGGACGGTTCTGATGAGCTTGGAACTGGTCACATTTGTCATGCTTTCGGCTGGGCTCTTGGGCACAGCGGTGATTGTACTCATCGCGCGCAACCCCATCCACAGCGCCATCTCGCTGATCGCGAGTTTCTTCTGTCTGGCAGGCCTGTACCTGACTTTGAACGCCAGCTTCGTGGCGGTCATCCAGGTCTTGGTTTACGCTGGCGCGATCATGGTTCTGTTCCTCTTCGTAATCATGTTGCTGAACCTCTCCGAGAAAGATCTCGGAGACGCGAAGTGGAACTTCGGCAAGGTGATGGGCGTCGGTGCGGTCCTGATGCTGGGGTGCGTTCTCATCTGGGCCATCGTTGGCGCCAACAAGCGCTACCTCAACGAGCCGGCGGTCAATCGCTTCGGTGCGTTCGAGACTCTGCAAAACACGGCTGCGAAGTACAGCTTCACCTCAGCCAACGAGCGCGGGGCGTATTTTGAGCAGCTGCTCCGTCTGCGGGTCATGGCCTCGCAGAAGGTCCGCCTCCAGATGGGCACGGCCGAGGCCCAAGAGGACGCTTGCCGTGTGGTCTCGCGTTACGATCTGTCCATTAGCCCCAGCCTCTGTGTCGAGCGCTCCGTTCAGGAGTCGGCAAAGTCCTACGCCATCACCCAGCTGGTGAACCTCGACGAACAGCTGGCCTCGCTCGAGGCCGTGGTCGACGCTTCCAACGTTCCCGCCGCGTGGCGCGGTGACAACGCCGACCGTATCCCAGGCTCCGAGCCTACCCGCGAGGAGTGGGCGACGCTCCTGGTCGTCGAGATTGTCTACGCTAACCGGCTCGATCAGCTCGTCGATGTCGCCGCCAAGCCGGTCCTCAGCCCTGAAGAGCTCTCGGCGCTCGACGCGCTCGCCGTGCCTGCAAACCTCACTCAACCCTCGAACAACCTGCACGGCGCCGATCTGCGTGCGCTCGCGACGATGGAGCCCGGCGCTCGCTTCAAGGTCGCACAGCAGCGTTTCGACGAGCTCAATCGCCGTGTCGACCAGAAAGTGCGCGAGGCAGAAGGCTTCAAGACTTTCGTCGTGACCAGCGAGCGGCTCATCGCCGACTATCGCCGGGATGCTGCTGAGGTCCTGGGCAATCGACGCTCAGGTAGAACCGATTTGGTGATGTCCAAGCTGATCGCGCTGCAGAGCCAGGCTCGTGGACGCTTCACCGCGGTGGAGCGCGACCTGGTTCGCGAGGTTCTCCGCTCCCTCAGCTCATCAGGCCCCCGGCACTTGGCAGCCATGAGCCAACCGGCCCTCTATAACAAGGACGACTTCGGCTCGGTGCGGGCCGTAGGTCGCCAATTCTTTACGACTTATCTACTTCCTTTCGAGGTCACCAGCGTGTTGCTGCTCGTTGGTATCCTCGGTGCGGTCGTGATCGCCAAACGGCGGATGTAAACGAACGGAGAAGCTCGAGATGGGCACTGAAATCCCCCTCAGTTACTACCTCATCGTGAGCGCGATGCTCTTCTCCATCGGAACCATCGCGGTCCTGGTGAGGCGAAACGCGCTGGTGATCTTCATGGGCGTCGAGATGATGCTGAACTCGGTGAACCTCACGTTCATTGCGTTCGCCAAATATCGAAGCGACCTCGACGGACATTCCATCGCGCTCTTCGTCATGGCGGTTGCCGCCGCCGAAGCCGCGGTGGGACTGGCCATCGTGCTCAACCTGTTCCGGCATAAACGTTCGGTGAACGTCGACGACGCAACCTCTCTTCGTCATTGATGTTTTCATCGTTTCTGGGCAACTTACTCGGACTTTCACCGACTGAACCTAAAAAGCAAGAGCCATGGAAAGCCTTACGGCCGCCAATTTCTACATCCTTGGCCTGATCCTCCTGCTGCCTCTGCTCGGGGCGCTATTCAACGGGCTGTTGGGCAACAGGTTGCCCAAGCAGGTCGTCTGGCTGGTCGCCTGTGGCACGGTTGGATTGGCTTTCGCCTTGGCGCTCTTCAGCGTCTCCACCATGTGGAACTCCTCGGAGCTCGAGACT
>PFUG01000130.1 GCA_002789955.1 Deltaproteobacteria bacterium CG_4_9_14_3_um_filter_63_12
GATCGAGAACACATCTGGGAGGATGACATGACCAATATCGACAAGAAGGCGCTGACGCGCCGGTCCTTCATGCGGACCGGGGCTTTGGCGGGCGGGGCGGTGGCCGGGTCCATGCTGGCCGCACCGGCGGTGCTGGCACAAGCGCCAATCGTGATGAAAATGCAGACCTCCTGGCCTGCCTCCGATATCTGGATGGATTTTGCCCGCGAATATATTACCCGCGTCGAGCAGATGTCGGGCGAGCGCATCAAGATCGACCTGCTGCCCGCTGGCGCAGTGGTGGCGGCCTTCCAGGTGATGGATGCGGTGAATGATGGCGTGATCGACGCCGCCCATACCGTGCCGGTCTATTGGTATGGCAAATCGAAAGCGGCGTCGTTCTTCGGCACCGGCCCGGTTTACGGCGGTTCGGCCACCACCATGCTGGCCTGGTTCTATCAGGGTGGCGGCGCGGACCTCTACCGCGAGTTGACCCAGGAAATTCTTGGTATGAACGTCTATGGCTACCTGGGTTTTCCGATGTTCGCGCAGCCGTTCGGCTGGTTCAAGAACGAGGTCAACACCATTGCCGACATCAAGGGCCTCAAATACCGCACCGTCGGTCTTGCCGCCGACCTGATGCAGGCCATGGGCATGTCGGTGGCGCAGCTTCCCGGTGGCGAGATCGTGCCGTCGATGGAACGTGGTGTGATTGATGCGTTCGAGTTCAACAACCCGTCGTCCGACATGCGCTTCGGCGCGCAGGACGTGGCCAAGAACTATTACCTGTCATCCTATCACCAGGCATCCGAATCGTTCGAATTCCTGTTCAACAAGGATTTCATGGATGATCTCGACCCCGACCTTCAGGCCATCCTGAAATATTCGGTGGAAGCGGCTTCGACCTCCAATACCGCGCTGGCGCTGAAGGAATACTCGGCCGACCTGGTCAAGCTGCAGGTGGAATCGGGCGTCAAGGTGCACCGGACCTCGAAAGAGATTCTGGGCGCCGAACTGGAAGCCTGGGACACGCTGATCGCCGAGCTGAGCAAGGATCCGTTCATGAAGCGGGTGATGGACAGCCAGAAAGCCTGGAGCGAACAGGTTGCCTACTACGAGTTGATGAACGCGCCGGACTATGGCCTGGCCTACGAGCATCACTTCCCCGGCAAGCTGAAGCTCTGAACGTCTTGAACGATTAGTCAAATCGTCTGCTCTGAAGGCACAGCCAGTGCCTTCAGAGCAAGTTTTTACCTTGGAGGCGCCTGATGCTTGGCTACATACGCTTTGCCGACCGGCTTTCGTCGTGGTTTGGCAAGATGTTCGGCTGGCTTATCGTGCTGATGACGCTCGGGACCAGTTACGAGGTGCTGGTGCGCTATGCCTTCAACGCGCCGACGCCTTGGTCGCTGGATGTATCTTTCATCATGTATGGCACGCTGTTCATGATGGGGGGGGCCTACACCCTGTCGCGCGGCGGCCATGTGCGCGGTGATTTCATCTATCGGCTATGGCGGCCACGGATGCAGGCGGCGGTGGACCTTTTGCTTTACATCCTGTTCTTCTTCCCCGGTATCCTTGCGCTGGTTCTGGCGGGCTGGAAATATTCTGCCCGCTCCTGGGGCTATACCGAGGTCAGCGTCAGCAGCCCCGCAGGCATCCCGATCTTTCAGTTCAAGTCGGTAATTGTCGTGGCCGGGCTTTTGCTGTTGATCCAGGGGATTGCACAGGTGTTTCGCTGCATTCTCTGCCTGCGCGAGGGCTACTGGCGCACGGCTGAAGAAGATGTCGAGGAAACCGAAGCGCTGCTGATCAAGCAGATTGCCGAAGACGCGCTGTGACGCCGCCCGCCTTTCCCCCAGAATTTCCACGCCCGATACGGTGCGAAACGGAGTTGCAAACGTGACCGATCCGCAAATTGCCCTGATGATGCTGGGCATCTTCATTTCGCTGGTTTTTCTGGGCTTTCCCATCGCATTCACCCTGATGGCGCTTGGTATCGGCTTTGGCTATTACGCCTATTTCGATGCCGCGCGGATGTGGCGCAGCTTTTATCGGCTGGCCGAAGACAGCGATTGGTGGACCTCGACCACGAGCTGGCTGGAAGGGTTGTTCAACAACCGCATCTTCGATCTTTTTGTGAACCAGACTTATACCGTGATGTCGAACGAGGTGCTGACGGCGGTGCCGCTGTTCCTGTTCATGGGCTATATCGTCGAGCGCGCCAATATCGTCAGCCGGCTGTTCGGCACGCTCAACATCGCTGCCAGAAACATTCCCGGCTCGATGGGGGTGGCGGCGCTGATCACCTGCGCGCTGTTTGCCACCGCCACCGGCATTGTCGGCGCGGTGGTGACACTGATGGGGCTGCTGGCGCTGCCGGCGATGCTCAAGGCCCGTTATGACAACAGCTTTGCTGCGGGTATCATCTGCGCCGGTGGCACGCTTGGCATCCTGATCCCGCCCTCGATCATGCTGATCGTCTATGCGGCCTCGTCCGGGGTCTCCATCGTGCGGCTTTATGCGGCGGCAATGTTGCCGGGGCTGACGCTGGTGGGGCTCTACCTGATCTACATCATCGGCCGCTCGATCCTGCAACCCGGCCTCGCGCCCCGCCCCACCAAGGAAGAAGTGCCCGATGTGGCAATGGGCAAGCTTTTGTGGATGGTCGCAACGTCGTTCTTTCCGCTGGCCTTTCTGATCCTGGCGGTTCTGGGCACTATCTTGTTCGGCTTCGCCACCCCCACCGAAGCCGCGGCCATCGGCGCGCTTGGCGGCATGTTGCTGGCCATCGGTTATGGCGCGATGACCTTTCACCGGCTGCGCGAAAGCGTTTATCTCACAGTGCGGACCACGGCGATGGTGTGCTGGCTGTTTGTCGGTTCCTACACCTTTTCGGCGGTGTTTTCCTACCTCGGCGGCGAGCGGGTGATTGCGGAATTCGTCGGCGGCATGAACCTGACACCGTTGCAGTTTCTGCTGATGGCGCAGGTGATCATCTTCCTGCTCGGCTGGCCGCTGGAATGGTCGGAAATCATCATCATCTTCGTGCCGATCTTCCTGCCCCTGCTGCCCGCCTTCGGCGTCGATCCGTTGTTCTTCGGGGTGCTGGTGGCGCTGAACCTGCAAACCTCTTTTCTGACGCCACCAATGGCAATGTCGGCCTATTATCTCAAGGGCATTGCGCCGCCCTCGGTCAAGCTGACGCAGATCTTCTCGGGGGTGCTGCCTTATCTGGGGATGGTGTTCATCAGCATGGCGCTGATGTATACCTTCCCGCAAATCGTGTTCTATCTTCCGGAGCTGTTTTATGGCGCAAAATAGCCCTATGGCAAACGCAAGCCCGCTGCCTGCCCCAAGCCCGCTGCTGGCGTTGAGCGCGGTTGAACTGCGCGACCGGCTGGCCAGCGGTGCGGTGCGGGCGGTCGCGTATGTCGAGGCCTGCCTGGCCCAGATTGCCGCGCGCGAACCGCAGGTGCAGGCCTGGGTCTGGCTTGATGGCGATCATGCCCTGGCCCAGGCGCGCGCGCTTGATGCGCGGCGGCTTTCGGGGGCCCAGATCGGGCCGCTGCACGGCCTGCCGGTCGCGCTCAAGGATGTGATCGACACCAGGGGCATCCCGACCGAAAACGGCACGGCGATCGACGCAGGCCGGGTGCCGGGCGCGGATGCCTTCATCGTGGCGCGGCTGCGCGCGGCGGGGGCGATCATCCTCGGCAAGACTGTCTGCGCCGAGGCCGCATATCTGCATCCCGGCAAGACCCGCAACCCGCACAACATCGGCCACACGCCGGGCGGCTCGTCTTCGGGTTCGGCGGCGGCGGTAGCGGCGGGCATGGTGCCGCTGGCCATCGGCACCCAGACCGGCGGCTCGGTGATCCGCCCGGCTGCCTATTGCGGCATCGTCGGGTTCAAACCCAGCTTCGGGCTGATCTCGCGCGGCGGCGTGCTGATGCAATCCCCGACACTCGACACCATGGGGGTGTTTGGCCGCAGCGCCGAGGATGTGGCGCTGCTGGCCGAGGTGCTGGCCGGGCATGACCCCGCCGACCCGGCAACCGAGGCACTGCCAACCCCGCGCCTGCTGGCCGCCGCCAGCGCCAAGGCACCGGTGCCGCCGATGTTCGCCCATGTCCGGCTGCCCGAACTTGACTGCGCCGATGATCAGACCCTGAGCGCCATGGATGAACTGGCCGACCTGCTCGGTGAGCAGTGCTTTGGCACCGTGCTGCCCAATGCCTTTGAAGAGGCCGCCGCCATCCGCCAGCGCATCAACCATGCCGAGATGGCCAAATGCTACTATGGCCTGGAACGGCGGGGCAGGGTGCTGATGTCGCCGGTGCTGAGCGCAGCCATGGACGAAGGCAAGGCGGTGCTGGCGCGCGATTACATTGCGGCGCTGGACTGGCGCGACCTGCTGAATGCGGCGCTTGACGAGATATTCGACCGCTGTGACGCCATCCTGACCCCTGCCACCCCGACGGCGGCCCCGGCGGGGCTGGAAAGCACCGGAAGTTCCATCTTCAACGGTCTCTGGACATTGTGTGGCACGCCAGTTGTCACGCTGCCGCTGTTCTGGGCCACGAACGGCCTGCCGATGGGGGTGCAACTGGTTGGACGGCGCGGCGACGATGCACGTCTGCTTCGCACCGCCCGCTGGCTTGCCCATCATGTCACGACGCTGGAAAGTGGAGAACCTGGATGATCAACCGCATGATGGCGACGCTGGCCTTTGCCGTTCTGACCGCGTTTCTCGGCATTCTCATGTGGTATGTGCCACGATGGGATCTTGGGGCCGTGGTCCTGGCCACGCTGGTTCTGGCGGCAGTGGACCTTTATCAAACTGCCGGAGAACGCGACAAGGACCGATAGCCGCGGTTGTCGCGCCTTCGGACGGGGACGCCGGTCTTTCCCGGACGGTATGCCCCGCCTTGTCCGACCGCCGCCTTGTCCGAATTTGGGGCGTTCAGACCAGCTTGAACAGCCGCACCATATTGCCATTTCCCGAAATCATGTCGCGCAGCGACAACCGGTCAAGCGAGGTGTAGAATGCATCCAGCGCATCCGACAGGGCGCATTTCAACTGGCAGAAATTGACCAGCGGACATTGGTTTTCCCTGTCGGAAAAACATTCGGTAAAGGGCAGGGTGGCCTCGAAGGCGCGAAATACTTCGCCCACCCGGATGTCGTCGATCTTGCGCCCCAGCATCAGACCGCCAGATCGCCCGCGAACGGTATGCAGAAAACCCTTTTGCGCCATCAGATGAATGACCTGCGCCAGATGATTTTCCGACGCATTGCAGGCCTCTGCGACCTCTTTCTTGCGCACAACGCGGCCATCGTTCACCGCGCAGAACATCAGGGTGCGCATAGCCAGATTGGTCCTTATGGTCAGTCTCGTCCTGCGTCCGATTTCTGCAAAGTCCATTGACCTGGGCCTTTGTCCTCGCATAATGGCACCGACGACATTGATCCAGATCAGATTTCCTGCCGATTGAGGCTCTGTTGCACAAATCGCGTGAGGACCAAGGTTCCCCT
>PFUG01000686.1 GCA_002789955.1 Deltaproteobacteria bacterium CG_4_9_14_3_um_filter_63_12
GCGAAGAACGGGATAGGGATTCGAACGCCATATGCCGCGGTCGGATTACCGCTTATTGTTTCAACCCCTGGCCGGGCGGTTTGCGGCCGACGCCGGTCGTGGGCAACGGTTTCATCCCCTGGAGCCGTCGGTCCGCGGCACCGCATGGCGTCCGCCGAGAGCGACGACGAGCGCTCCAGCCGGATAAGCCCCAGATGGTCGGGCGGAGCCCTGTTGCAGGGAGTCTCAGAGAAGACTATCTAGTGCTCGTCGTCCAACGCGCCCCCTCGAAGCAGCATCTCTTGAACGCCAACGTCCCAGACCCCGACGCCGAAAGCGAAGAGTCCACTGAGAGCGCCCCCGCAGGCGGCTCAGAGGCGGCCGCGGAGGGAGAGCCTTTGCCGGCCGCGGCTTTGGGCTCCGAGGAGCCTGCGGGCGGCGTCGAAGCGGTGACCGAATGGGAGGGCGACGACGACTTCGAGTGGCCCGAGTACATCGGCGAGACGCGGGAGCGCAAGCCTTGGCTCGCCGTGCTCATGACGCTGATGTCGCCGGGTCTGGGCTACGTCTACCTGGGCCGCTTCGCCACGGGGATGGCCGTCAACATCGCGTTTCTGGCCAGCCTGTCCGGCTTCATCATTCTATGGACGGTGCTCAAGTTCTTTCCCTTGCCGCCGCTGCTGGTGCTGATGGGCGGCTGGACCCTCCTCGAGAGCCTGCTCGTCCACGACTTGTTGGGGCGCATCAGAAGGCAGCGCCCATACGTGCTGCGCCCCACCAACCACCTCATCGTCTACTCGGCGGTGCTCATCTTCACCTTCCTCGTGCCGACCTACCTCACCATCGACTGGTCGTTGCGCTATGTCTGGCAGCGAACGTGGGCCGGGTCGGACGCCATGGCGCCGACGACGGTCGCAGGGGATCTCATCCTGGTGGACCGGACGGCGTTCATGCGCCGCTCGCCGGGCCGCGGCGAGCTCGTGCTCATCGACGAGCCCGAAAGCAACTTTGTCAGCGCGGGCATGTACTTCGCCCGCGTGGTCGCGGTGGGCGGCGATCGGGTGCACATGGAGGGCAACCTTCCCTGGGTGAACGGTGTGCAGCTCGAACAGCGAGTGCACGCCGAGACCGAAGCCCTGACGAAGGCCCTCGGAGAGCCGCGCCGCGTCTCCGAGAGCGAGTCCGTCCCGGTGGTCGAGGCTCCGTACGGCGTCAAGGTCAAGGGGGAAGGGGAACCCAAATACTGGTACCTCATCAACCTGCCTACGCGCCCCGTCATCGAACCCACCGAGCCGGTCAGCCTCGCGGACCGAGAGCTCTTCGTCCTCAGCGACAATCGCACGGTCTCGTTCGCCGACCCCAACACGCGCCAGGGCGGTCGGGTCATCCAGCGGGAGTGGGTCGTGGGCAAGCCGCTCTTCGTCCTCTTCTCGGTCGCTGCGGACGGCGAATATCGCTGGGATCGAGTGGGCATCCGGCTGCGTTGAGCGAATTCGCTAGGGGTTCTTGAGTCTCTTCGGGGCGACGAGTGCCTTTGGCCAACCCAACACCACCGCTCCAGCCGCCCCCGTCCTCAGCCCAACGGCGGCGACCAGGCTGGTGGCGAGGTTAGGGCTGCTGCCGTTCTGGTAGCGGAACATCACCACGAAGCCGAGGTCGCGCTCGGTCTCGACGCCTTCGATCTGGATGGTTTCGATCTTGTTCAGAGCGCAACCCGAGATCAGCTCAGAGTCGAGCGCATCGACGGAGACAACGGCGGCCCGCAGTTGGCCACTGGTCTCTAAGGTTGCGCGGATCGACAGGGCGCCTTGTCGTCGCCCACTGCGGCACAGCGCCGCTTGATAACACGGCAGGATCATCGACTCGAGCTCGTACTTGAGGCGACTTTGCAGGTGTGGCTCGGCGTCGTCGGTGGGGCTCTCGTCGAGCAAGTCGATGCGGGTCACTTCGACCTGTGGCTCGCCGCCGTCGTGGGCTCCGACGAGATCTTTCAGACGCACGTCTCGCTCTTCGGCCAACGAGGTCTGCATCGAACAGACGACCTCGTCGGTGCCCAAGTGCACGAGCGAGGCCCTGAGCAGCTCGCCGGACAGGGTCAGGTGGTCGGCCTCGCCGGAGCAGAAGGGACGTGACGGGTCCGACGCGGAGACCCACTGCACCTCGAGCTCGAGGCCCAAGAGCTGGGCCGCGGCGGCCAGGGAGACCTCATCGCTAGCCTCGATACCGCAGTCCAAGTGGATCGCGCGCCCGATGGACAAGTAGAGCCCGTCGGTGACCATGAACTCCGCCGGATCAGGGACCACGACGAGCCCGAAACGCTCGTCGACCTCGAGGGAGTACGTCCCCGGCTGCAAACGCACGGTGTAGGTCTCGAGCAGGAGCTGCGTGCGCGTCCCCGAATAAGAGCGCCGGGACACGCTCACCATGAAGTCCGAGGTGCCGAGGATGCCAGTCGCGCGGCTCACGTCCTCGCCGGTCATCTCGTCGACCGGCTCTGAGAACAGGCAAAGCTCCTGGGCTTGCGCGCTGCTCTGCAGGTTTGCCTCGGCGAAAGCGTCGGCTGTGGTCGAGACCACCAACAGGACCAAACCCAGCGAACACACCCCCTTGCAGGTCGAGGCCACAGCCCAACGGCGCCCAAGCGAGTCGGACGGCGAGAAACGGAGCGGGTTGGCGGCGATAGGGGTCATTGGGATTCGCGTGACGTCTTCTGGTGAGGGTTCGAGGCCGCGGGCCACTGATATCACGCGCCGCGCCGAGAGACACTTGGATTGCCGAGCACTGAGCCCGACTCGCGAGGTGCACTCCAAACCCCAGCACCCCGACGGCACATTCCCTACGGCTGAGCTGCGCTGTTGCGTCGAGTCTGGGTGGCAGGTAGAACTGCCGCGTTGGGTGCCCGCTTCACGGTGAACGGGCTGAACCGCTCGTCCGTTACGCAGGGCCCTCTCTTCATGTCCACCCAGACCGCTCCAGCCAAGTCCGGGGCCTTCGGTAAAGCGAAGGGAAGCATCGAGCTCATTGGGAAGAACTTCACCGCCGTCGTCGAGGGGCTGGGCAACTTCTGGCTGCTCTTCTTCACCATGCTGAGCTGGATGTTCCGCCCCCCTTACCGCGTCCGGCAGCTCTTCCTCTCCATGGACTTCGTCGGGTTCGGCAGCCTGTTCATCGTCCTGCTGACGGGCTTCTTCACCGGCGCCGTGTTTGCCTACCAGAGCGCCTACGCCTTTCGGCTCTTTCGTGGAGAGACGCTGGTCGGCGCCACCGTCGCCCTCGCCGTGACTCGTGAGCTGGGCCCCGTCCTCACCGGGCTGATGGTCGCCGGACGAGTCTCGAGCGCCATGGCCACGGTCATCGGCACCATGCGCGTCACCGAGCAGCTCGACGCCATGAAGACCATGGCCGTCAACCCCGTCCAGTACCTCATCGCCCCAAGAGTTCTGGCGACCTTCCTCCTCATGCCGATCCTCTGCCTACTCTTCGACTTCGTCGGCATCATCGGCGCCTATGTCGTCGGAGTCGGGCTGCTCGACATCGACTTTGGCCCCTTTGACCGACGGGTTCGCGACCTCGTGCAGGTCGCAGACATCCTCAACGGCGTCACCAAAGCCGCCGTCTTCGGCATGCTCCTTTCGTTCATCGGCTGCTACAAAGGTTTCAACGCCAAGGGCGGCGCCAAGGGCGTCGGCGAGGCCACCACCTCGGCCGTCGTCACCAGCTCCATTACCATCCTCATCGTCGACTATTTCCTCACCGTTTTGATGTGGTGAGCTTCTTTCCTTGGCGTGTTCTGGGCCCTTGGGCATTGACCAAAGACAAGGCCACAGGTAGGAAGTCCTCTGTCTGGCATTTTTCGGGAGTTCGATGCGAAAGAGTTTTCTCACACCGTTCAAGGTCGGCCTGGTCGTGCTGGCCGGCATCATCGTGGCGGTGGTGATGATCTCGCGCGTCGGCTCGAAGTGGGGCTCACAGGGCGAGACCTACTCCATTCATGCCTATTTCGACGACGTCACGGGGCTCGCCGAGAAGTCCCAAGTTCGCATCGCCGGCATCGCCGTCGGCGAGATCGAGACCATCGAGCTCGTCAACAACCGCGCCAAAGTCACGCTGCGCATCCTCACGAATGTCGAGCTCTTCGAGGGTCTCCCCCTGCCCTCTGGCACCTACATAGACGGCGCGACGATCTCGAAGAAGCTCTCCTCCCTTCTGGGAGACTACTACATCGAGATCACCCCCGGCCTACAGGGCGCTCTGCTCGAGGACGGCGACGAAATCAAAAATGTCGTGCAGGGAGGCGGGCCCGAGGCCATCCTCAATGAGGTCGAGAAGATCACCCGTGACGTGTCGGACATCACTGGGTCCTTGTCCGACGTCTTCGGCGGCGACGAAGGACGCGCCCGCTTGGACGCCATCTTTCGAGACGTCGAGGACACCTCCTCGACCATTCGAGAGCTCGCCGTGCAAAACAGCGAGCGGTTGGACCGGATCATCGACAACGTCGAGAAGCTCACCGCCGATGCCCGCATCATCCTGCAGTCTGGCGGCGAAGATGTGGACACGATCCTCGCCAACGTGAGGGAGGTCTCCAGGGAGCTCAAGGTCATCGTCGCCCAGGCCGGAGGCCGCGTCGACCAAGGTTTCAACGACGTCGACCGCACCTTGGCGAGCGCCCAACAGGCCATCGAGAAGCTCGACCGCTCTTTGGCCAATATCGAGACGGTCACCGAGGGCATGCGCGACGGCAACGGCACCGTCGGCCACATCCTCACCGATGACACCATCGCGCTGCAGGCCGAAGAGCTCCTAGGCGACACCCGAGAGCTCGTCGCCTCGGCTTCCGAAGCGGTGGACTCGGCGAACGCTGTCCTCGGCTCGATCAGTCGCCTCGACACCATCGTCGACCTGCGCAACGACTACATGGTGGGCTTCAACGCCTTCAAGAACGTCTTCTCCTTGAAGCTGCAACCCAAGCCCACCAAGTGGTACGTCATCGAGCTCATCCGCGACCCAAGAGGCAAGACCTCGACCGTGCGCCGCACCACCGATGGCACAGGCGAGCAGCCCGTCTTCGAGGTGGTCACCGAGACCGACGCTGGCTTCAAGTTCAGCTTCGAGTTCGCGGGGCGCTACGAGTTCATCGCGGGGCGCTTCGGGCTCATCGAGAACACCGGGGGCATCGGCGGGAACCTCTATTTCGTCGACGACAACCTGGAGCTGATCGTCGACCTCTTCGACTTCGGCTTTGGCCCCTATCCCAGGGCGCGCGCCTACGGTCTGCTTTACTTCGATATGTTCATGCCTTGGCAGTGGTCCGAGCACCTCTACCTGTCCGGAGGGGTGGACGACCCGTTCAACGACGGGACGAGAGACTACTTCGTCGGCGCCGGTTTCAACTTCAACGACGAAGACCTCAAGGGGCTGCTGACGGTCGCGCCGACGCCTTCCCTTTAGAATCTGTCCGGGCGCAGCACGCTGCGCCCCTACGCCCCCTACGCCCCCTGGGTTCGCGGCCGGGAAGCCACCCAACGTCGCTCCTCATGAGCTCACACCCCCGGCAGCAAGCTGCCGGGGGCTAAGGCTGTGTCGGCGCTCCGCGCCTCGAGCGAGGGGGCTACCGTACCCCCGGCAGCAAGCTGCCGGGGGTCTGGAGTTTGTACACTTGTGGGATCGCGCGGGCGGGCGTCGGTTGCCCAAGGTTGCAC
>PFUG01000400.1:0-5229 GCA_002789955.1 Deltaproteobacteria bacterium CG_4_9_14_3_um_filter_63_12
GATCTTGCCGAGCGCCACACCCGGCGCATCGGCGGCAGCCAACGTCATGGCCGGGCTGGTCTCTGGAACCTTTGATGCCGCGGTCTGGGCCGGACTCAAGGCGATCCCCTTGGCGGGCATCGTTCCGATGGCCTTGGACGCCATTAAGGGTACGCGAGACGCGTTTGCCGACGCCAAGACCACGAACGACGACGGCAATTTGAGCGAGGCGATTTTGGGCGTTCGGCTGGTGCGCGAAGCCGCAGACTTCATCGGCAGCGCAGCAAGCAACATCGGGGACACGGCCTCCTTGCTGGAGGACGCCGCAGCAGCGAGCGTGATCGGCGCTGAAATTGCCCCCTTTGCAGCCGTCGTCGGTGAGGTCGCCCGCGGCGTGGCGCTTGGATGCAGCGCGTTCAAGATCTCAGCGGATACTTTCATGTTGGTCGGCAACGTCTTCCTCTCTCGCCGCCTCGCTGCCGAAGGGAAGCAGGAAGGGTCCGACAAGGCCATGTCCCTCGCCGGCAGCAACGCCTTCGCTGCGATCTCTGACTCCATCAGTTTCATCGGAGATTTCGTTGGCCTCGCGACCGCTAACGTGGCAGGTGGCGGCGCAGCGGTGGCGCGCATGGGAACGGCGATGGCGCAGAAAGGTGCGACGAGCTCAGGAGTCCTCGCTGGAGAAGTGGCACACACAGCGTTGGGAAAAGCGGGAGAGCAGCTCAACCCCTTTGGCAGTGGGAAGAACGCGGCGCGCGGAGCGGGAGCCATTGGTTCAGGGCTGGGGCTGACAGGAAACACTTCGATCAACACGACGCCAGCACGCGCCTTGCGCGCCGGTGCAGGAGGCGAAGCGGCCACCATCATCGGACCGGCGCGCGAAGCCACCAACGGTCTGCTCTCGGACTCGGCGCAAGGGTTGGAGGGCTCCAAGCCAGTCCTCTGGCACCAGAAGCTCATCGACGACTTCAAGAAGGAATATGGTTTCTCGGATGCCGCCAGTGACGCGCTAGACTGGGTCACCTCTCCGTCGGCCTGGGTCACCGCCTTCTTCAACACCATACCGTTCAGCCGTGACATCGCCAGCTGGTTGATCGGGGTCGTAGGGGACAACCCCGAGGTCGTGGCCGGCGCCATCCAGAACATCATCCCAGGAGGAGACCTCCTGCAGCCCGTCCTGACGGGCGTCAGCGAGTGGATCTCGACACACGCCGACGACATCAAGGGCATGTCGGCAGATTTCAACGCGACCATGCAGGAGCATCAGCTCTCGCTCGAGGTGATCCAAGATGCACTCGGAATGGGACGTAACCTTCTCACCTCGGTGTCCGGCCTCACGGACGCCAAGGGTCCCATCGAGAGGACGGCTCACAGCCTCATCAATCAGCTCGACCACATGAAGGCGGGCAACGTCGCCATCCCACCGATCACCGTGGAGCTCCTCAGAACTCTCGCTCCGCTCATTCCCGGTCTCGGACCGATCGTGAGCCTCATCGCGGCAACCCCCATCGGGAGTTTGGTCGCCAGTCTGCTCGAACAGGCGCGGGCACCGATCGAGAGATTCATCAACTCCTGGGTGGCCAGATGGAACCGCCAAGTCGAGGAGCTCATCGCCACTGCGACCGAAGCCGCCGACCAGAAGCTGGCCGAGATCGATGCCGTCATCGACGAAAATACTGCACAAATCACAGGCTGGATCGCGCAACTCGAGGCCGAGTTCGCCGACGGAGGTCAGGTTCAGCAGCTCCTGCAAGCCCAGTACGAAAAAGTCCAGGCAATGGTGGCTGCAGCCGATGCGGCCATTCAGGCTTGGGATGGCACGCTCGACCTCACCGTCGAGGGGGGTGTCCAGTGGCTGGCGGCCGTGGCACAGGCCGTGGTCGATCATCTCGATGCAACCCGCGGGCACAACAACGAAGAGCTGAAGCAGCAATGGACCGAAGTACTCGACGGGGAGGCCCAGCCTTGGGTGACTGCCTGGAAGACCGCACACAGTCAGGAGGTTATGGACATCGCGTACCCTGTGGTGCCCGGCGAAGAGGTCGCAGCCGCGCTCCGCGCCGCCTCGGCCGTCGACGCTCAGATTACGACGTACGAAAACTCGCTTCCACCGGGCGGACACACCAACGTCGTTCAGCGCTATCGGACTATGGTCGGCGATATTCGCGGCACGATTCAGGGCACGCAGAACGGTCGAGGGGAGAGCGCGCTACAGACGCTGTGGAGCGCTGAAGACCGACTCATCACCCTCGAGAGTCAACTCGGAAGTCAGGCCTCACAGGCTTCGCGCGGGGACAACCAAGGACTCGTCGAAGAGCTGAGAGAGCTGCCAAGTCAAGCCGTCGCCGCACTGTAGCCGCATGAATCAAACCCCAGAAGAGTTTCTCGCGGACGCGTGCCGGGTGTCGATCCTCATCGATGTGACCTCCCCGGCGGCGGCTGCCGAGGAGGCGCTCGAGCGTGCGACGGCACAAGGCAAACCCGACCTCGCCGAGAAGGCCCTAACACGGCTCACCGAGTTGCTGCGCCGGGTCGCGCCCGAAGAGGCCCTGGTCCGCCTCGGCGAGAGCGGCGAGCCCTCCGGCTCACGGCTCCGCAGCCGAATCCATGCCCTGCTCGAGCTCGGCCGCTTCGAGGAGGCCCGGCGCGCGGCACCAAAGCTGGGCCAGACCTCCCCAGCCGACCAGGTCGTTCAGGCCCGACTGGCCTACCTCAACGACCGCGCGCTCGCTCTGAAGTGGTTGCAAGGGGCGCTCGAGAACCCTGAGGTCGACCCCGAGACCCAAGCGGAGGCCCTCAACCTGCGCGGCCGCTGGCTCGCCGAGACCGGCGACTACGCCGCGGGGGCGGCGGACTTCGCTGCCGTCATGGAACTCTCCAAGACCCACGGCGCCCTTGGCTCGCTGATGCTCGCCCACAGCTTCCACACGATGTACGGCAAACTCAGCGAAGAAAAGGGGATGGGCGCCCTCGACCTGGCCGAATCCATAAAGAAAGCGGTGACGCGCGGTGTGGAAATCGACCCAACGAAGCTGGGTCCCATTCCGGCTCACGTGCACGGGCTCCTCGTTCGCTTCAACGGTAAAGAGCCCCAACCCGAAACCTACACGAAGATGCTGGTCGAAGTGGCCTCTTTGCTCGAGACGGGGGGGCACATGCAGGACGCCTACGTCACCCTCTACTACGGAGCCTTTCTGGCCGAGCGGGTCTTTGGGCCCAGCTTCGCGGCGACCATCCGCATGTCGCTGGAGCACCTCCTCCAACGTGTGGGACCCGAGCGCGGGCGCGAGCTCTTCGACTACGCCGAGCGGCGCGCAGCGGCACTTCTTCGGCTCGTGCGGCCGCAAGACGTCTGACGATGGCGCGCCCACCCAGCCCACTCGAGTTGTACCTGGAACGCACTCTCGAGATGTTCGTGAGCAGCGGCGACGTCGATGGACTGGCCCTGTCCACCCTGCGGCTGGCTCGCCTGCGGCACGCCGCCGATGCGGGGTCGGAGTCGGTCGAGAGCTTGTTGAACAGCGCCCTGATGGCCCTCGAAGGCTATGATCGGCGCGACCTGCGGGCACGCCTGTTTCTGTCCTACGCCGAGTTCGGGTGCGGAGATGCGAAACATCGCGCGCTTGCCTTGGACGAGGCCGAGCGGCTCTGGGCCGAATACCCCGAAGGGCTCGTGTCCATCGACTGGGTGCGCGCCGACGCCGACGTCGCCGCGGGACACCTCGATCGCGCCGCTCAACGCCACGGCCAGGCCGCCGCACGTCTGCGCGCCGCCGGCATCGACCCGAACCTCGTCGCAGAGCAGGTGCTCATTCAAGCGAGCTTGCACCGGCTGCGTCGAGACCCAGTGTCCGCGCTCGATGCGCTCTGCGCCGTCGACGTCGTGTCTTGCTTACCACCGCTTCGAGCCGCTTTCGTCGAGCAAAGAGGTTGGGCCACCCTCGAGCGGGGACAGGCCGGCGAAGCGCTGGCGTTGGCCCGACAGGCCCTCTCGGACCTTGGCGACGAGGACGACGCAACCCTCTCGACGCCGCGCGGCAAGCTGTCGCTTCTGCTCGCGGACGCCGCGCTCGCAACGGGGGACGTCGACACTGCATTGGAGGCCGTCGAGGCGCTGGAGTCTCTGCCCACCACTGACGCCGAGCTGCAATGCCACATCTCCCTCTGCCGGGCAGAAGTGCATCTGGCGAGAGGTGACAGGACCGCCGCAATGCGGCATGAACGGATCGCTGCCAAACGACTCGCCAACACCGAACCCCCTCCCCAGGTCCTCTCGGAGCGCCTCGAAGATCTGAGACAGGCCCTGGCGACCTCGCCATGACCGAACACTTGAGCCATCGGACCCAATACTCCCACCCGCGAGACCAGCTGATGGACGGGCTGGATCGCATTCGGCTCCTCCTCGAGCGCTACATCGTTCGACGCCCGTGGCCACGTCGCAACGAGAATCCGCTGGAGATGCTCTCGGATGACCTGCGCTGGGCAAACCCAAACGGCATCGCCGCCCGGTTGACCGCTCAACGTGCCGCCGAGCGCCGCCGAGCCGAAGCCGCTCTCTTCAACGAGATCGAGCTGCCCGTCTCGCAGGTGCAAGCCGCCTTCTCGCTCAGCGACCTCGAGGTCGAGTTTCTCCTCGCGGCCGTCGCTTGGCAAGTCGACGACGGCCTCTCCCGCGCCTACAGCTTCGCCTGGAACGACTACCTGCGAATCGTCCCCACCATTGGCTTCTTGCTCGACCTCGTCGCCGACGGCCCCGAGTCTCTGGCCTCGCTGCGCCGTTCGCTCTTCAACGGCCCGCTGCTCAGAGCCCGGTTGGTGCACATCGTCCAACCCCCACGCGGCGCCGATCGAGCGGACACCTTGATTCATCGCCACGTTCGGACCGACGAGCGCATGTTGGGTTGGCTCCTCGGAGAGGAAGTTCGCGATGACGGGGTCGGCGGACTCGAGATCGTTATTGACCGGGAACCGTCAGCTCCGTCTCTGATTCTCGACGAGCCCGTTCGAAAGAGCCTCGAGAACTATCCGAAGTATTTGCGCAAGTCCCGCAAGGAGCCCGCGCCATTGCTCCTGGTCGGCCCCACCGGCGCTGGAAAGCGCACCATGGCCTGCAGCTTGGCCATACAGCTGGGGTTGCCGTTCTTGGCCGCCCGAGTCGAGGTCGAGACCTGGGACGAACAAGAACGCCAGCTAAAACAAGACACACGAGATCGCACCCTCCTCGAACACCTGCGCATCATCGCCCGGGAT
>PFUG01000400.1:5519-5661 GCA_002789955.1 Deltaproteobacteria bacterium CG_4_9_14_3_um_filter_63_12
CCATCGCTCCGTACGGCTGGCCACTGAACAGCAAAAATTCCGCCCCAATGGGCAGAAAAACACCGGCCTGACCTACGAACTCCTAGAGCGCACGCCCCGGCTGCAGGTGGAGCACAGCTTGGAGCAGCTCGCCGACCGCGTC
>PFUG01000305.1 GCA_002789955.1 Deltaproteobacteria bacterium CG_4_9_14_3_um_filter_63_12
CCAACGTGGAACGTTGGGTGATTCGCGCTCGACCGCCAGAAGAAACGATAGGTTCACACCTCGACGATGAAGATCGACGAGATGTGTACAAACTCCAGAGCCCTCTCCCACTTCGTGGGAGAGGGCTCTGGAGTTTGTACAGCTCTTCCCGCTACGCAGCCGCTAATAATGCTCGTGTCGGCGCTCCGCGCCTCGAGCGAGGGGGCTACCGTACCCCCGGCAGCAAGCTGCCGGGGGCTAATGCTGTGTCGGCGCTCCGCGCCTGCGCGGCGCAGCCGCGCGCGGCCCTCTCCCACGAAGAGGGAGGCCTGGGACTGTAGGGGGCCGCACAGCGACAGCCATAAGAGGTGCGGACGTCGCCGCGCAGCACCGACGTGACACGGCTGTCCACTCGACCTAGAACCCCGACCGCACACAGGACCCCTCACAACACCGCGGTTGCGAGTCCTCACACTCGTGGCTGTCGGCGAGGAGGCAGCTGGCGCCTTGCTCTTCGTAGGTGGTCTGGTTGACGATTCGGCCGCAGGCCGAGCCGTCGTGGCAAACCACACAGTCAGTGTCGAACTCACAGGCAAACTCGGTCGGCGGCTCATGTTGGATGGGCTCACACGCGGCCTCATGGTCTGGCAGGTTGCCCTTCTCGATCACATCGCCACCATCCGCCCCGCCGGCCTGCGCCAGCGCGAGACCAGCGAAGAGACCGATCGCAGCGAAGAGAGCCCAACTCGAAAGGGTGACCAAGCGCTTCATGCTGGCTGCTCCTGTGACTCGGTCGGATCTCGCGCGCGACTCGGAACAGAGCTTGCTCGAAGCGAGCCACCACGCGAATCCGAAGTCGAGAGTAGCACAATTGGGCCGCAGTGCAGCATGTCGTCTGCGTTTGGAGACGCGAAGAACGACGCAGCACCGTGGCGCGCGTTGTTCTTCCCAGTGACAATCAGTCCAGCACGCCCCCCCACTCCACCGCCGCGAACCCCTGTCGCGTCATCCGCTCGACCTTCGCCGGCTGCATTGGGGTCGGGGCCTCCTCGGGCGTGACCACGAACCACAGCCGAAACAGCGAGTCCGGCTTCGGTTGTATGCCCAACAAGCCCAAAGGATCGCTGCCCTCGGCCGCCGCCAGCGGGTGGGCCGCGTAGCATGGCGCGTTGGGCAGAGCCTTCCTGGTGAGAGGTCGAGTGGGTGGAGGGAGAGGCCAACGCCCTCCCCTGCGCCGTGAGTTGGAGCCCACGGGAGCGCCCGGGCAAGCGTTCGATGAGCCCAGCGTCGAGCAATTTTCGGACGCGGTGTTGGGCTGTGGAGACCGAGTTGGCACCGAGTTCCTCGGCGATCTCCCGGTAGGTCGGCGAGCCGAGGGTGGTGTCCTCTCGACTGGCTAGGAACTGCAGGATTTGGGTGGAGGCGTTGTCCATTGGGGCCTGGTCGTGGAGGGCGTCGTACGTTTGTACGACACTGTCGGGACTGGCGACAGGGGGGTGTGCTTTGGTGCTGGGCGTTTCGGCCCCCTCCCCCCACCCATCGTCACGGGCGGAGATGGCGAGTCCTATGGGTGAGCTGACCCTCCATACGCACGAAGAGGGCTAGGTAGGTCTATGACCTAACCATCCGCACGCACGAAGATGGCTAGGTACATCTATGACCTTACCATCCGCACGCACGAAGATGGCTAGGTACATCTATGACCTTACCATCCGCACGCACGAAGATGGCTAGGGTTATCTATGACCTAAACGTCCGCACGCACGAAGATGGCTAGGGTTGTCTGTGACCTAGACTAGAGTCCATCTTGAAATTCAGAGTTCGGTCGCATTTCCACCGAAACGCGCGATCCCTCCCAAAGGACATCTTGTGAGTGCCCGTTCGGAAATGCCCCAGGTGCAAGGAGCCGACGACCGAGCGACGCAGGCCACGCACCGGTACGCCGAGGAGCGAGGGAGGAAGGCGACGCCGCAGATGGGGTATTTCCGGACGGGCACTAGACTATCCGCACGTGCAGCGAGGGCTGGGACCGAGTAAGCGTTCTCTGCCCGCGCGACGGTCGCCGCTTACCGCTCCAACGCCACCACGCGCACCCTGCCCTCCTCATCTCCCACGGCCAGCTGCATACCGCTGGGCGACAGCGCGAAGGCACGAATTGCACTCCCTGCGGGCTCGACCTTCACCGCGGCGGGTGAACCGTCCTCTGTGTTCCAGAGGCGGACCTCGCCGTCGGCCAAACCGAGCACCTGCTTCCCATCTGGGGTGAATTGCACGTGACTCGGAGCGCCCTCGACCTCCGCCCTAACCTTACCCGTCGCCACCTCTATCAACTGCAGGTGCACGGTGTCCTCGCCCTTGTTGATGCGGCCGATGCCAGCGGCCAACAGGGTCCCGTCGGGCGACCAAGCCACGTCGAGCACGCCCGGCAGCGAGGTTCCTTCCGAGTCGTCGCCCGAGAGATCGTAGAGTCGCAGCATGTCGTCCCAACGGGCGATGACCATCCGCTTTCCATCGGGTGAGAAGGCGACGCTGGTGGCCTTCATGAGGTTCTGCAGGGTGGGATCGCCGGCTCTGCCGTAGCCACCGCGCAAGGCGCCGGTCGCCGTCTCATAGAGCGCAACACGAGGATACGAAGTAGCTGCGGCGAAGGTGGCGCCATCGGGCGAGAAGACCAGGTCCTCGCAGGTGACGGGCTCGGCGAAGGACGCCAAGGGCTCTCCGTCCACGCTCCAGAGGCGGTGCACTGTTTCGCCCCCCTGCACCACTGCGAAGCGCTTCCCATCGGGATGGACGGCGAGCCGCATCACGCGCCGCTTGGGTTGCGCGCCTTCTGGCAATCGAAAGTGTTGTTCGCCGGCCGGAAGGTCCCAGCCGATGACTCGCCCGTCGTCGTCGCCCGAGAGCAACATAGTCTCGGAGGCGAAGGCCAGCGCCGAGATGGCGGCGCCGTGTGCGTTGGATTCGAAGAGGCGCTCGCCGGTTTGCCGGTTCCACAGGAAGAGGCGGCGACTGGCGCCAGCCGCGGCGAGGAGCGTCTCGTCGGGCGAGAGGGCCAAGGCCCAGAGGGGAATCCCGTCGGCGTCGAAGCTACCGGTCTCGTTGAAGACCTTTCCGTCAGAGCTGGCGGCGTAGACCTCGCCGCCCTTCGTCACGACAAGGCCATAGAGATCGCCCGCGGTGAGCGCCTCCCCAACGGCCTCTTGGTTCTCTCCCGTCGCGGCGTCCCAAGCGACGACCCCGTCGACGCCGGCGAGCAGGCGTTTGCTCTCGTGATCGAAAGCGAGGCTGCTCGCCTTGCCAGCGCGGGCTTTCCAGAGGAGCGCGCCGCTCGCCAGGTCCCAGACGCCGACTGAGTCGTTCCAGATTTCGGTCGAGTCCGGCGAGTGGAAGGCGGCGGCGAGCAGCCTTCCATCGGGGGAGATAGCGGGATTCGAGGCAGATTGGGCCTCCTCGAAGAAGACCCGCTCGGTGCCGGCGTCGACGTTCCAGACGCTGAGCTTGCCTTCGCCGCTGGTGACGGCGAGCAGCGTGCCGTCCGGAGAGAGGGCGAGTCCATAGACCAGCCCCGCCGAGAGCTCCAAACGGCGGACCAATGCGCCCTCCGCGTCGTCTTTGGGCAAGTCCCAGAGCGCGAGGCTCGGGTCGACCCCCGCAGCGGCGACTCGGTTGGCGTTTGCGGAGACGCTGATGGCAGCGATGTCGGGGTCGAGTCCGGCGAGGCGATGGCGGAGCGCGCCAGTCTCGAGGTCCCAAAGGAGCAGGGATTCGGACTCGTCGCGTCCGCCGCCGGAGATGAGGAAGCGGCCGTCGGGCGAGAAGGCTACGGTCTTCGCTTCACTTGGGGCCAGCAGCTTGGCGCCGCCGAGGGCCAGCTCTTTCACAGGATCGCTCTTGGTTTGGACCTGTTGCGGCACGTTCTCCTGGGTCGGAGCGCTCTCTTCGTCGGCGGGCGCGGACTCATCGGGAGTCGGGGTCTGGGCTTTGGGTCGGCATCCCGAGGTAAGCAGGCCAAGGTAGACAATGGCCAAGAGCGAAAGCGTTAGTTTCATATTCGGAGCCCTGTCGTGAGGTCCAGACGTCGAACCCTGGTGCGTACGGCCCCAGGCATGGCAGGTCGTCGATGCGGACGTTGAAGATCGGGTACTCTCCGTGCTCGCCTGGAAACTCAATGACTGACCGCCGCCAATAGCCTCCGCAACTGCTCCCGCCTCGGCTCGGCTTCGAGCGGTTTTTCTCCGAGCAACTCCAAATACCACGCCGCGACGAACACAATCTCGTACAACCTCACCTCGTTCGCGATCAGCTGAAAGCCGCCCGCCTCCAGGTAGCACTCCAAGAGCCGCTCGAAGCCATCGGCCACCCCAAAGGGCCGACGCACACCTCGAGTCAAGATAGCCAGATCGTAGGCCGGGTCGCCCAGCTGCGCGTACTCCCAGTCGATGACCCCGACGGGTTCGGGCTCGTCGGTGAACAGGTCCGGGACGACCAAGAGGTTCTGCCCCATGAGGTCGCCGTGGAGCAGCCGGGCCGACTCCGCGGCTGGGAGGTGCGCCATTCCCCACTGAAAGGCCTCTTCGACCAAGGGATCTCCTGAGTCTTCCAGCTCGGCAAGCACCTCGCGGGCGTGTGCGGCTCGGGTGGCGTGCCCGGAGACGGGCAACCCGGCGCAGTCGAGCCCATGGATCGCCGCGGCGACCTCGCCGGCGACTCGCCAGGGTTTTTGACCTTGGTCGCCGTTCATCTCGAGGGGCAAGCCAAACACGAAGCGCTGCACCATGGCCAGGAGGTCGCCGTCGGGGGCCAACCCCAACACCACCGGGATACGAAAAGACAGCTTCCTCGTGGCCAACTGACGCAGGAGTCGCTCCTCGCGGCGGAAACGCTCGGCGACCTGCACTCTGCCCTCGTCCGGGAGACGTATGATGTAGGCGTCGGTGAGCCCTTCGGGGTCAGGGGCGAGCACGACCTCGGCCTTGAACACCGTCGAGGTCAAACCGCGACTCAGGAACTCGACGTGGCCGACCCGAACTTCGACGTCGCCGGTGGGGAAACGATTGTGGAGTACGCGCTCGAACACGCGGCGAGCGCGTGCTTTGGCCATCTCCTCACTAAGTTTGCCGCGTTGTCCCATGGTCCCCTGGCCTGCTGAAAGGGTCACTTCCCGCCGAGCATCTGCGCCGCCTCGTACAACGTCTCCGACAGCGTCGGATGCGGGTGGATGGTGCGCGCCAGATCCTCCCCGACCGCCGCCATCTCCAACGCCAACACGCCCTCGGCGATCAGCTCGCCGGCTCCTCGCCCGGCGACCGCGACTCCGAGCACTCTATCGGACGCTGGGTCGACTAAGATCTTGGTCATCCCATTAGTATCGCCGAGGGTCAGAGAGCGCCCGTTGGAGCGCCAGGGCAGCTTGGCCACCTTGACCTTCAGACCCTGTTCTGCGGCCAGGGTTTCTGTCAATCCACACCAGGCGATGTCCGGGTTCGTGAAGACTACGGCGGGGATGCCGCGCGGGTCGTAGAGGGACTTGTGGCCCGCGGCGGCTTCGGCGGCGACGTGGGCTTCGGCGTAGGCTTTGTGGGCCAGCATGGGGTCGCCGGTGAGGTCGCCAATGGCGTAGATATGGGGCTCGGCGGTGCGGCGCTGCCCGTCGACCTCGACGAAGCCTCGCGGGTCGAGCTTGATGGCGGTGTTCTCGAAACCCACGCCTTCGCTGTTGGGGCGTCGGCCGATGGCCACCAAGACCCGCTCGAAGTGCTCTTCGCGGGCCTCGCCTTTGTGGTTCTCGAGCCTGGCGAGCACGACGGTTTCGGTCTCCTCGAGGGAGACGACTTTTGTCTTGAGGTCGATGGCCTCGAAGCGCTTGTCGAGCTTGCGTTTGAGGACCGAGACCAGGTCGCGGTCGCAACCTGGCAGCAGCTCGCCCGTCATCTCGACCACCGAGACCTTGCTGCCCAAGGCGGCGTAGGCGGTGCCGAGCTCGAGGCCGATGTAGCCGCCGCCAACGACCAGCAGTCGTGCGGGCACGTCGGCCAGGTCGAGCGCACCGGTCGAGTCCATGATGCGCGGGCTCGTGGGCGCTCCGGGCAGCGCGATGGGCCTGGAACCCGTGGCGACGATGGCCTGCTCGAAGGTCAGACGAGCCTCGGTGCCGTCGGTCTTCGTGACCAGCAGAGTGTGGGCGTCGAGGAACTGGGCGGTGGCCTGCAGATAGGTGAGCTTGAGGCGTCCGACTTTGGTGCCGAGGCCCTTGGTCAGGGTCTGCACGACCTCGTTCTTCCAGGTGCGCAGCTGGTCGACGTCGATGGTGGGCGGCGCGAAGGTCAGGCCCATGGGGGTCGACACTGCGGCCTCTTCGATGACGGCGGCGGCGTGCAGCAGCGCCTTGGACGGGATGCAGCCGCGGTAGAGGCAGACGCCCCCTGGGTTCTCCTCCTTGTCGACGAGGGTCACCTGTAGGCCGAGCTCGGCGGCTTTGAAAGCGGCGCTGTAGCCGCCCGGTCCGCCGCCGATGACGACGAGCTGGGCGTGGGCCGGTTCTGGTGTGGATTCGGTCACTTGCTTACCCCTTCATCAAGAGCTGGATGGGTTGAGCGATCCCCTCGCAAATCCACCGCAGGAAGCGCGCCGCGTCGGCGCCGTCGATCACTCGGTGGTCGTAGGTCAGCGAGAGGGGCATCATGAGCCGGGGTCCGAAGCCCGAGCCGTTCCAGACCGGCGTCTGCTCGGCCCGCGAGACCCCCAAGATGGCGACCTGCGGGGAGTAGACGATGGGCGTGAAGTTGGTGCCGCCGATGCCGCCCAGGTTGCTGATGGTGAAGCTGCCGCCGGCCATCTCGTCGGGCGTCAGCTTGCGGTCTCGAGCCTTGGCCGCGGCCTCGTTGAGCTCGACGGCGAGTCGCTCGATGCCCTTCTGGTCGACGTCGCGGATGACTGGGACGAGCAGGCCGCGGGGCGTGTCGGCGGCCACGCCGATGTGGATGGTGTCTTTGTAGATGAGTTCGCTGCGGCCCAAATCCAGGCTGCTGTTGAACTGCGGGAAGGCGCGCAGCGCGACGGCGCAGACCTTGAGCAAGATGGCCGTCATGGTCAGCTTGGCTTCGGGCTTGGCCTTGGCGTTGGCGCGCTTGCGGAACTCTTCGAGGTCCGTGATGTCGGCCTTGTCGAACTGGGTCACCATGGGCGTCGCCCAGGCGTAGGTCATGGACTCGGCGGTGACCTCGCGCACCCGCGACAGGGGCTCCCTTCGGATGGGTCCCCACTGGGCGAAGTCGGGCAGTGGCCTTGAGGGGGCTTGTCCGCCCCTGAGTGCGACGTCGGAGCTGAGGCGTTGCAGGGTCTCGCGGACATAGGCCTTGACGTCTTCCTCGCTGATGCGACCGGCGGGTCCGCTGCCTTTGACTTGGTAGATGTCGACGCCGAGCTCGCGGGCCGCGCGCCGCACCGAGGGCGCCGCGGGGGCGACCTCGTCGCCGGTGCGGACGGTCTCGAGGTCGACCTTGTCGGTTCCAGGGCTCATCGCCAATCCAGGGCGGCCGCCGGCCGCCCCTACGGCCTTGGGATCTGGGTCTGGGGCCGTCGCCAATCCAGGGCGGCCG
>PFUG01000085.1 GCA_002789955.1 Deltaproteobacteria bacterium CG_4_9_14_3_um_filter_63_12
CACCTTTCGCCGGTGCCATCGACCCGCGCACAAGGTGGCGCATCTGGCGCGAGGTGCGCGTGCTTTGGGAGCGTTCGCTCAAACCCGAGGAAGTGGCCGCAGACAACGAGACGAAATGGCTCGGGACCAGTTGGAACACATCATCTTCTGGGCCGCATCAAACGTGCTTGTTCCCTTCTTCCTGCGCCTTCTCAATCAACCACGCTGGAGGGACTTCACTCCAAGACTCTTCAGCTTCGAGAAGCCTTACTTTGGGGTCGCGTGCAAGAAGGACCAGCCCAGTTACGAGGGCTTCGCTGGGGACTTTCTTTCGGCCTAGAATCTTCGAGAGGTAGCCCTGCGACAGGCCCAACAGCTTTTCTAAAGCCCGCTGTGAACAATGGTGATGAAGGACCTCGATCGCCTGCTCGATCAACGTCACCAGTTTGTCGGAATACTGCTGACTTAGAACATCATCAAGTGCGGCCGCCATCTCCGGGTTCAACCACTGCTCTCCACAATTGTCGCAGGTCGGGATCTCGAATTCGGCGGGGACGGCGAGCATGAAGCGCTTGTAGCGCCACGTCCGTAGCGGTCCCTTCAAGAGACGGAGGGTTCCTCTCTCACACTCTCGACATGGACGTTCTCGAAATTGGCTCATGGCTCTACCTTCCCTGCGTTCGTCATGATGGAACGTTCGAGTGGGTGCAAGGAAATGAAGGTGGTTTCGGGTCGGTCTGGATCGTACTCATCGATGTAAATCTTGACGTACCAGCCGGTTCCTTCGATGCAGAGGCCATACACGTCGGCTTTGTCAGCAGCCAAGTCCACCGTCTCTGAGAAATGCTCGATGGAAAGAAGCTTCGAGACGCGGCGAGCGAAGGCGATGGCCTCACGAGGTGTGGGAAACATGTCGAGAGCACGTCGTCTCGATAGGAAGACCTGCCCGATTTCCACCAACTCCTTCACTCGCTCCAACGAGTAGCACGGTTGTTTCATCCCTGACCTCTTGTCGGTGGACTCAGTCCAACAATATGGCTCTCTCTGGTCACTGTCAACGCAGACCATAGCAAAGGCTCTTTCCGCACGAAAAATAGGGTATTGGCGCACCTTCTAGCTTGGCTTGCTTGACACGTCAGTGCCTGCACTCGCGAGCGACTGGCTCCGGCGCCCGACGCCCCCCGACGCATTGCCTCGCCGCCCTGCCGACAAGCCCCCCGCTGGACAAAAATCCGCCACCGGCTATGGTCTCCATGAAACAGCGGCCGACGCCGCGAAATCAAAAACGACCCAGCCGTGGAGTCCTGCATGACACTCAGAAAACCCGCCTTCTTTCTCGGACTGATTCTGGCGCTCCTCTCTGGGTGCGCAGCCGAAGAGGCAACCCCCGCCCTGGGCGGTGCCGACGCGGTCGCCGAGTTCGAGAGCGCGCTGCAGCGGGCGCTCTGTGACGTGAACGCGCGTTGCGATATAGGGCTGACCTCCGCAGACCGTGAGACCTGCCTCTCGATAAAGATGACTATGCCAGCCGGCCGCTCGGGTTTCGTGGAGCTCGACACGAACCAAGCCGCCAAGTGTCTGGATGGCTTGAACGGGCTGGCGTGTGAGGATGCAGGACAGGTCTTGTACGACGACTTCGGCTACGTCCAATGGGAATGCCCTCGCGCCTTCAAGGGGACCCTCGCCGAGGGCGAGCCCTGCACCTCCCCATATGAGTGCGCGGGCGAGCTGCAATGTATGGGAATCGGCCTAGGCCAGTGTGGGGCCTGCGCCCGCGTGGGAGTTCCATGCATCGTTGGTGGAGGCGATCCAGGGCCCAACGGGAGTGACGAGGTCTGTACGCTCTTCGAACGTTGCGACTCCAGCACGGGGAAATGCGCACCAAAGCTGGCGGACGGCGCCTCCTGTGTCAGCTCCCGCGACTGTGAGTTGGAGCACTCCTGCGCTCAAGGCGTGTGCGCTCCTCCGCTCGGATTGGGGGAGACGTGTGGGGAGCAACCAGACGGGAGAGTGTGTTCCCAAGATCTGCAATGCAAGGAGGGGGTCTGCTCACGCCTCGTGTACGGCCGGCGTGAAGGAGAGACCTGTGGCGAGCCAGGCGATTGCGGCAACGGGCTCGAATGCGATCGAGACCAACGCGTCTGCGTCCCGATGGCGAGCGAGGGCGAAGCGTGCGGGGCGGGGCGGTGCAAGTTCGGATGGTACTGCGAAGGGACCTGCAAACCCTCCAAGGAGACGGGAGCCGCCTGCGGCGCACCAACCACGACGGGCCTCTTGAGAGGCGCGGCGGAGTGCTTGTCAAGCCTGTGCGTCGATGGGGTCTGTGCCACCGCTCCCGTCACGACCTGCGACTGAGCGCCCGACCGCTTTGTGGCGGCTGCTCACTTCAAGAGCGTTCTCGTTCGTCGACACTGTTTCGTGATGGCCATCCGCATGCGATTCACGATGCTGGCGTCCCCAACCTCCTCGATGAGGTCGGCCGCAACCTGTTCGAAAACTTCTGGAATCTGCTCGGAGAGGTCCTCGACGCGTTTGACAACGAGCCGATGGCCGACCGAGAGCTGTTTTGCGAAAGCCTCCCAATGCTGTGCGCCGATTTGACCGGGATCTCGCGCGCCTCCGATGCTCATGGCGAGGTTGCGGTCTAGGGTGCGGTAGGCGCGCGTGCAGACGAGGTCGTAATGGGGGGAGAGCACAATGCCGGACTCGGTGTGGAGGAGAGAAAGGTTCTTGCCGTGGCCGTCACTGTTTCCAGCCAACAGGTTGAAGAGCTGCCAGTCGAGCAGTCGCTGAACGTCGGAGAGGGGCTCTCGGGAGCGCGCGCGCACCAGCGCTACGGCGTCGACGAGTGAGGGGCCACCTTCCTGCTCGTACTTTCGGGAACGAG
This sequence comes from Deltaproteobacteria bacterium CG_4_9_14_3_um_filter_63_12, assembly GCA_002789955.1. Lineage (GTDB taxonomy): Bacteria > Myxococcota_A > Bradymonadia > UBA4248 > UM-FILTER-63-12 > UM-FILTER-63-12. The sequence goes on from PFUG01000085.1 coordinate 2,867, forward strand.
GGTGACCGAGCGCCTGGCAGAAGTCCTCTTGATGCAATCGCACGATCTCACCTTCGCTCTTTCGTCGATCGTAGCGCTCGATCAGAGCGACCTGTCCGCGCTGGCCTTTCAAGAGCCGGGCGTTTGCAACGCGCAGGCCGACCGCCTTCGCCAGTCGCAGGCTCAACACCTCGTTGAATGGCAGCTCTTTGAAGGACTTCGAGGCGACCTTGACGATGTGAGTGCTGGGCGCGCCGCCCATAGGGAGCGCCAAGTTGCCGTCGTTATCGACGGCGACTGGAAGCTTGTCTTGGGCGCCCGCCAGAGACAGCCGCGTCGCGCGCTCAACGACTTTCGCAGCGAAGAGGGAGCTGCTCTCGGCCTGGTTGATGAGCGCATCGAGCTCCAAGGGCTCATAGTGCGCGGTCGCTGGCTCTGGAGACGAGCCGACTGGCGAGAGACTCAGCGCTCCGGCACAGTCTCCGCCGAGCGCTTCGAGGAGCGCAAAGTCGTTGTCGGCCGAGAGACCGAGTTGGTGGGCGAGGGCTTCCCGCACCGCACCTTCCGGGAGGAGTCCAGCGAAGAACGGGCTCGCGGGGAGTAGGCCCGGCTTCAGCGGGAGACTCGCCGAGACCTCGAATCTGGTGGTGTTCCTGAGCCACTCATCGGCATACGAGAAGCCCATTTGGCCACTCTCTTGGGGAAAGAGCCGACCGATGAGCACCGTTCCAAACCAAACCGAGAGTGCTGGGCTCATGATTCGTCCTCACCCGTCGGAGCAGCACCCCTGGGCACCACATAGAGCTCCAGCCCCAGCCTCGCGAGGACGAGCAATACCTTGCCCAGCTCCGCAGTAGGTTTGCCCCGCTCGAGCTCGGAGAGGAATCGCGTGCCGACATTGGAGAGGGCCGCGGCGTCGGCTTGCAGGACCCCTGCCTCTTTGCGGCGTCTGCGAAGCAGGGCGCCCAGCTCCGCAGGAGTCGATATCTTGCCGTAGGGTGTGTTCTTCATCTCTTCTGACACCACGAGTTTCCCGTTCGGGTAAATTCGTTGACCGACGTGCCCTGAGATTAACTCAATTTCCCGAACGGGACAATTCGAGAGTATGGGGCTTGCGCTGAACGCGATTATACCGAGCGGGCATATCGCGAATGTGACCCCGTCACCGCTCCCATCGCGACCTACTGGTAGGGGCGCAGCGTGCTGCGCCCTCCCCAACTACTCCCCACCCTTGTCGATCTCGACGCTCACCCCGCCCTTCTTGACCATCGCCTTGCCCTCCACGAAGTCGTTGGCCTCGTCGTACTCCAGCGGGATCACCACGTCGCCCTTGACGTCGATGTACCCCCACTTCCCGCCCTTCATCGTCCAATGCTCGCCAACCTGCACCCTGACGCAGCCGTTGCAAACGGCGGCGCGCTGCTCCACGAACGGCGCCGCGAAGTCGAACGCCGCCGGCACCGCGATCTGACCATAGAGGTCGAAGAAGCCGAACTTGCCCTGCTCGTCGACGTAGCGCGCCAACCCCTCTTCGAAGTAGTCGGGCCCATTGTCGTAGATGAACGGCCGCACCAGCACCTCGCCCTTCATGTTGATCACCGCCCAGCCGTCGTCGCCCAGCACCGAGGTGATGCCGCCCTCGCTGAACTCATAGGCCATGGCGTACTTCGGCTCGATGATCATGAATCCGTCCGGGTCGGCAAAGCCCCAGACCCCGTCGACCTCCGTCGGAACCAGGTCGGTCGCCTTGAGCGGCGCGCGATGGCGGTCGCCGTAGGGGCTCTTCGTCCCGTCGGTCGAATCGCCGTCGACGCCGACGGTCGTGGTCTTCGGACCGCACCCGGCGAGCAGCGCTCCGAGCAACACGAGGATGACGAAGCACGAACGAGAAAAGGAAAGCTGTCTCATGACGACACCCTGCGGATTGATGGGGGCTAAATACCGTCTCTTCGAAGCTTGCGGTGAACTCTTAGGAGCTATGCTCACCACAGAGAACACAGAGAACACAGAGCGGAGGTTTCGTTGACTCACTTGGATCTCGTTCTGGCGTCGTGGGTTTGCCCAGACTCTCGTCACCCTTCTTGTTTCTGCTCTCTCTGTGCTCTCTGTGTTCTCTGTGGTGAGTTCTGCCGCTCTTAGATCTTAGCTCACCACAGAGAACACAGAGCGGAGGTTTCGGGTGACTCACTTGGATTTCGTTTTGGCGTCGCGGGTTTGCCCAGACTCTCGCTCACCCTTCTTGTTCTACTCTCTGTGCTCTCTGTGCTCTCTGTGGTGAGCTCTGCCGCTCGAATTCCAGAACCTATGGACAACATCAACTAACTCGCGCTGGGCTCCGAGCTCCCCTCGCCGTCCGTATGCGGAACCTCGCGCGCCACACCGGCGAGCTGCTCGTAGAGCTTCCAACGCGCATCGATATCCTGCTGCGCCAGGTCCATCAAACGCAAGGACTCCACCGGGTTCGAACGCGCCAAGAGTGCGAAGCGCGCCTCGCCACGCGCAAAATTCTTGAAGTCCAGCGTCGGTTTGCGGCTGTCGAGCTTGAACG
>PFUG01000211.1 GCA_002789955.1 Deltaproteobacteria bacterium CG_4_9_14_3_um_filter_63_12
CGAGCTGACCACACAGGTCCACAAGCGCGGCATGCGCCTCGTGCTGGACTTGGTCGTCAATCACGTCGGCTACCAGGCGCCATTGCTCACCGAGCACCCAGACTGGTTCCACAGCGAGGGAACCATCGAGAACTGGGGCGACCCAGTCGAGGTCGTCACCCACGAGGTGCACGGCCTGCCCGATCTGGCCCAGGAGAACGACGAGGTCTACGCCACCCTCATGGACGCCGCGCGCCTGTGGCTGCAGACCGGCATCGACGGCTTCCGGCTCGACGCCGTCAAGCACGTGCCTCTGGAGTTCTGGGCCAAGTTCAACAGGGAATTGCTCGCCGACCGCCCGGAACTTGTCCTGCTCGGCGAGCACTACGACGGCAGCCCAAAGATCGTCGATCAGGTTCAGCGCGAAGGCGCCTTCACCAACATGTTCGACTTCCCCATGGCCTTTGCCCTGCGCGACGTCTTCTGCCAGGGCCAGAGCCTGAGCGCGCTGGCCTCGGTGCTCTCCAACGACCGGCTCTACACCGACGCCAACAGCCTCGTCACCTTCCTCGACAACCACGACATGCCGCGCGTCCTGACCCAGTGCGGCGGCGACCGCGCGCGCGTCGAGCGGGCCCTAGAGGCCCAGTTCGCCCTGCGCGGCACGCCGGCCCTCACCTACGGCACCGAATCCGGCCTCGAGGGCGGCGAGGAGCCCAACAACCGCGGCGACATGCGTTTCGACGACGACGACGCGCTGATGAAGCGCATCGAAACTCTGCTGCGCGTGCGCAATGAGCGGCCGTCGCTGGTTTCGGGGACGACGCGCATCTTGGCCTTCGAAGAGGGGCTGTTGGTGCTCCTTCGCGAAGTCGCCGGCGAGCAGACCTGGATTGTCATCAACGGCCAAGCGAAGAACCATGTCGACCTAGACGGCCTCTCTGGCCTCGCCGCCGAGCCGTACAGAGACCTACTCAGCGACGAGAAGGTCGATGGGAGCTTCGACCTAGAGCCGTTCGAGGTGCGCTGGTTAGAGGCCGCGGCGCCGATCTCATTGGACGACTTGGTCGCCAAGAGGCAGGTTCGGTTCACAGTGGCCGAGGCCAATCCTGAGCCCAACGAGACGCTGGTCATCGTGGGCTCGGGGCCGGAGCTCGGCGCCTGGTCGCCGGCGGACGGTGTTCCGCTGGTCCTACGAGCCGATCTGACCTACTCCGCGCGGATTGAGTTGCCCACCGCCCTGGTGTTCGCCTACAAAGTGGTCGTGCGCGGCGAGGACGGTCAGGCGAAGTGGGAAGACGGCCCGAATCGCAGTCTTTTTGTCGCTGCTGGAAATGCCGAGTTGAACGTCTCGATCGAAACTGGGGAAAAATAATGAGCTCGAATCTTCGCTGTCTGCTCGCTCTCGCCTTGGTTCTTGTCGTTGCAGCGTGCGACGATGGCGGCGGTAAATCGACGATCACCGACGGCGTCGACGACACCGCGGCAGAGACCACGCCAGATCAAGTGAACCAGAACCTCTCGCTGCTCTCCCTCTCGCCGACCTTCGGCTCCATCGAAGGCGGGACCGCAGTCGTGCTCTCGGGCAGCGGCTTCGTCGACGGCGCTGCGGTGATGTTCGGCGACAGCGCCGGGCTCGAGGTGACGTTCCTGACCGGCTACCAGCTGCGCGCCAAGACGCCCGCCGCGACGATGCCCGGAAAAGTGACCGTGAGCGTGCGAAACCCAGACGGCGAGACGGTGAGCATCGCCGACGCCTTCGAATACCAAGAGGCCTTCGTGCCGACCATCGGCTGGTGCAATCTCCACTGGCCGGCGACCACGTCGTCCCAACCGGGCGCCGACACCGAGCCTTTCTTTGGGCGGGTGTTCATCGAGGGCTGCACCACAGGAATGCAGCAGTGCCAGGCGCTGTCTGGTGAGTTCGGGTATGCGCCCGCGGGCGACCCGAGCACCGAGCCCAGCGCGTTCACCTGGGTGCCCGCGACCTACAACGCGGCCCACGTCGACGACGACAACGACGAGTTCATGGCCCCCCTGAACGTCGCCGCTGAGGGGAGCTACGTGTACGCCTTCCGCGCCTCTTGGAGCTTCGGAGGCCCAGGTGCCGACTGGGTCTACTGCGATCTGGACGGCACCGACAACGGCTTCTCGACCGACCAGATGGGGCAGCTCACCGTCGCCGCCGACGTGGTCAGCATCGGCTGGTGTTCGCTGCAGTGGCCCGCGTCCACCACGACGTTGCCCGGAGAGGCCTCCGAGCCGATCTACGGACAAGTCTTGGCACAAGGCTGCAGCAACGGCGCGGCCCGTTGCGCCGAGGTGGTCGCCGAGGTGGGCTACGGCCCCAGCGGCACCGACCCCGCCGCCGCACCCAATGACTACACCTGGACCGCCGCAGCCTACAATGACACCCACACCGGCGACGACAACGACGAGTACCAAGGCAGCGTCACCGTGGCGGCCGAGGGGCGCTACAGCTTCGCCTACCGCTTCTCCGTCGACGCCGGCGCCAACTGGACGTTCTGCGACCTGGACGGCACCAGCAACGGTCTGCAGACCGACCAGCTCGGCGCGCTCACGGTCGGCACGCCGGCGACGACGCTGACCTGGTGTCAGCTTCAGTATCCCGCCGCGACCAGCTCTGTCGCCGGCGTAGCCAGCGAGACCCTCTACGGCCAAGCCTTCGTCGAGGGCTGCACCGAAGCCGCCGCAGAGTGCAGTGCTCTGACCGCCGAGGTCGGCTTCGGCGACCCGGCGGCCGACCCCACGACCTACACTTGGACGGCGGCGACCTACAACCCCGCCCACATCAGCGACGCCAACGACGAGTTCATGGGCAGCGTCACAGCCACTTCAGATGGCACCTACGCCATCGCCTATCGCTTCTCCATCGACGCCGGCGCCAACTGGCTCCTCTGCGACACCGACGGCTCCGACGGCTTCCAGGCGGCGCAGGCGACGACGTTTACCGTCGCCGACAAGACCGTCGACTGGTGCAACATCCAGTATCCGGCCACCACGACGACCACCGCGAACACCGCGAGCGAGCCCATCTACGGCCGTGTGTTCTCCCTGAACTGCAGCGAGATGGGCGCCTACTGCGCCGGCATGCTCGCCGAGGTCGGTCTGAGCGATGCCGCAACCGACCCCTCGACTACGCCCAGCGCCTACACTTGGACCTCGGCTGTCTACAACGCCGGCCACATCAGCGACAACAACGACGAGTACTCGGCGACGCTCACCCCGACGGCGACGGGCACTCAGGCGTATGTCTACCGTTTCAGCGGCGACGCAGGCGCGACCTGGACCTACTGCGACGCGACCGACGACAACACGTTCACGGCGGCGGACGCCGGTGTGCTGACGGTGAATTAGAACGCCGACGGGGCGGCCAACGGCCGCCCCTAGGAACCCGAAGAGGTGCTCTCGCGCAGCTGCTGAAACAACCCCTCGAGCGTCTCGTAGTCAGGAAACACCGAGACCATCTTGCGCTCGGTGAAAAATCGTCCCCAGGTCACGAAACGCTCGGCGAAGAGGGCATCGGTCGATGGCGAGTCGGGGGCACCGCGCGCCACGAGCGCTCCCAAAGCCAGCCCGAAGACGGCGATGCGCACCGAAGGGTAGTGCAGCAGATCGCGGATTCTCACCAGCTGCAGCAGCGAGAACATCAAGTAATGGCGCTGCGCTTCGGGCAGCTCCAGGTGGGAGGGGGCGAGGGCCCAGGAGGGGAGGGCTGCGAGCAGCGCGTAGAGGTCTTGGAGCAACGCTTCGAACTGACTCTCGGTGTTCTGAGGACGTTTCCACAACTTAGGGAGGACGCTCAGGCGCTTGGCGACGTCACTGAGAAACAGCGGGGGCAGGACACGCTGCGTCGTAGGAGCCGCGCCGGCCAGTCGAGAGAGGAGTTCCGCGAAGGACAGCTTAGGCTCGGGCAGCCAGGCCATGAGCTCTCGTTCTTGCTCGATCAGCGCCTGTTGCAACTCAGGCTCTAGCTCGAATCGAGCCGAGATGACGGCGGCCCGACGGTCGTCGCGGAGCTCGACGGAATCGAGATCGACAGGGGATCCTGCCTGATAAGATCCGGCCAAACCGTAACTCAGCGGACGAATCCCTTCTCGGAGCTCGCCCTCGGCCGTGACGGCGGCCAGCGGGAAGCGCCTGCAGATCGCAGGTTTGGCGTCGAATCCATATTCCTTATGGACGATGCAGAGGCGGTCTTCACCCAAGAATAGGCATCGTCCCCCAGGGAAGTTGAGGGTGAGAGTCCAGCCTTCTTCCGTCCACAACGTCTGCGTGGTCTCGTGAGCGGCGAGCCGCGGGTACTGGTCGCTGAGAAGCCGACGAAATTCGCCCAAGCGATCGGCTTCGCCCTTGGAGACTGGGCCGACCGTCCAAGACTCGCAGCAGCGTCCGCAGGCTGTGCAGTCGAATTTGAGAGGGGAGTCGTTCATGGTCATGTCGGGGTGGGGGGAACGAACGCGTCATCTTGCAGGGAAACGCTCGCTCGTCGCAACACAACAGCGATGGCGCGGAGGGGTCGGGTCGCGTCTTGTCAACTTGCTGCCCGGGGTCGGGTCGCGTCTTGTCAACTTGCTGACGCTTGGCGCCTCTGGTAGACTTCGCTCCGAGAACATCATGGGCACACCCTGACCATCGCGCTTGATTACCTTCTCTGCCGCTTGTCATCCGTGCCCTATTCTGGCAGCCTGTGGATATGCCTCGTCCCCTTCGACTCACCAGCGCCGGACTCTGGCACCACGTGCTGAACCGCGGTGCGGGCCGTCAGGTCATCTTCCTCGACGACACCGACCGTCGGCTCTTTCTCGCCCTGCTCGCCGAGTGTCGAGCGCGATGGGGCCTGGTTACCCATGCAGTTGTGCTGATGTCGAATCACTTCCACCTGCTCGTGGAAGATCGGCAACAGAGGCTCAGCCCGGCGATGCGACACCTCTTGGGGGTGTACACCCAGCGCTTCAACAAACGCCACGATCGCGACGGTGCACTTCTGCGTGGCCGGTTTCGCTCTCGTCTTGTGGACTCAGAAGAGTACTTGACCGAGCTCGTACGCTACATCCACGCAAATCCCATCGAGGCCGGCCTCGTCGAGAAAGCAGCCCTGTGGCCGTGGTCGAGCCACCCTCATTACCTCACGCCTGTGCGCCCTCCCTGGCTCGAGACGAGCGAGGTGCTCTCGCGATTCGGCGGGGACACCCCAGCAGGGCGGGCCGCCCTCGATTTGTTCGTGCATGAGCGCGCACCCGAAGCGGCCCGAGCACTTCTGACTGACGGATGGCCGGTGTTGGGTGAGGAGAGCTTCGAGAATACTGCACGGAAGGCCGTGCGCGGCGAGGCTTCAGCCTCGCATGTGGCACAGGCGCGATTCGCCGCGCCGACGCCGCAGGAGGTCGTCGAGGTTGTCGCAGAGCGCTTTGAATGCGCACCTGATGACATTACTCGAGGAGTTCGAGGTCAACGCAACCTGGCTCGGCAGCTCGCTATCCTGATCTGCGCGCGTTACCTGCCAGCGACTGGAGCAGAGGTGGGAGCAGTCCTAGGGCTTGCCCCCGCCACCGTGTCCTCATGGGCGCTGAAGGTCAGGCGTTTGCTGTCCGCGAACGAGGATGA
>PFUG01000396.1:0-3097 GCA_002789955.1 Deltaproteobacteria bacterium CG_4_9_14_3_um_filter_63_12
ACTGGTAACTGCCCACCCTCCCACCATCCGCAGCCGCCGACGAAGAATTTTCAAAAAGAATGCCGCCGCCCCCGTGACATCCACAGTCTCCTTTTGGTACGGTTCGCCCGTCCAAACACTCGAACGAGGAGTTGCCCCATGTCTGTCCAGCTCACTGACTTCATCACCATGTACGCGCTGCCTTGTGGGCGCGCTGTGTTCGCAGCCCGTCAGGTCCTGGAGGTGGCCTTGGCGCTCGGGGTGCTCATCATCGCGAAGCGCGCCGAAGACTTTCTGCAAGCCGCAGACACCGCCCATGACCTCGAGCTGCGCTACCGGACGGCCAAGGCTCAGCCGCAATACGGGCCGCAGGCAATGGTTCTCGACGGGCAGGTCGACGGTGGACTCGGCACCCTGGACCGCGCGCTCCACGTCTACGATAACCTGGCCGACAACCCCGCTATGGACCCCGAGCTGCCCAAAGCCGCCAACCTCCTCTCGACTCAGCTCTTCCCCCGCGGCGTGAGCCACATCACGCACATGTCCTATCCCGAAGAGCACGAGGCGGTCGGCAAGCTCCTCGTGCGGCTCCAGGGCGACCTGTCGGCGGCGGTGGCGCGACTGTCACTTCAGCCGTTTGTGGCGATCTTGGCAGCCTCGCACAAGGCGTTCGGTGCCGAGCTGCAAAAAAGACCGAAGGTCGAGGGACCGACCTGGGACCAGCTGCGAGCCGCCCGTGCGACGCTCCAGACTCGTGCTACCCAACTGATCGCCACCGTCTTGGGCACCTTCGCCGACGAGGACGATGAGAGCGTCGCCAAGCGTGACACGCTGCTCGAGCCGATCATGGTGCAGCAGCGCGCCATGGCTGCGCTGTACAAGGCGCGCCGTGTGGCCATCGATGTGAACCCCGAGACCGGCGAGCTGGAAGCTGAAGTCGAGTTGGCCCCGCAGCCCTAGGCCCTCACCCCCTTCCCCTCCCACGAAACTTCGTGGGCGAGGGGAAGGGGGGGGCCCGACCCCCCCGAGGCTGGCCGGGTCAGGGTATCGAGGACCTCGAGGCGGTCGGAGGCCCGGTCGGGTCAAGGCATTTTGGACCTCGAGGCGGTCGAAGGCCCGGTCGGGTCAAGGCATTTTGGACCTCGAGGCGGTCGGAGGCCCGGTCGGGTCACGGCATGCGCGAGCCCTAAGAGAGCCGCAACCCAAATCCGCTCGAGGGGACTCAAATAAGGGAAGAGGTGAAGGGATGCGAAGAGGTTGGAGTGCCAAGAGCATGCTGCTTGGCCTGGCCCTGTCCATCGGATGCGGAGCGGCGAATCCACCGCCAGAGCAATCGACCGCAGAGGGCGAAGTCGTCGCGGTCTACGGCAACCTAGATGCGACCCCACAGCTCGCCCTCGAGGACGCCCCAACACTCAGTGGCGCCACCGATGCCGAGCTGTCCAGGCTCGAACCCACCCCTACCGGAGGAACCCCATGAAGCCCCTCGCCACTTTGCTCTCGCTGCTCGTCGCGTGCCTTTTCTACTCTGTTCTTGCTTCAGCGGACGCGCCGCCGCCGGACTACCCAGAGCCAGAGGATGACCCCGTTCCCGCCGCCGAGCTCGCCTATCCGCTGCCAGAGCCCCTCAACGTCACAGGAGCCTACGTCTCGGTCACCGCCGACGGGCGTTCGGTCGAGCTCCTCGCCACCCAGACCAAGGCGGGCGTCAAAGCCCGTATCGAGGTCGATGTGCTCGGCACCTGTGGCGATCCCGAGGTGGGCGGCGCCAGCATTCGCGAGCTCTCGGCCGAGGGCAAAACGCTGACGGTGGTCTACGGCAAGCACAGCTTCGCTACCATCAACGTGGAATCCGGCGAGCTGACCTGCGGCGGCGCCGACTGATTCGGCCGGGCTCTGAGTGGGATTGACGTCGGACGACTGGGCAGGGCGCCGGCCGCCCCCACACGTCGTGGGTTCGGGCGGTCGGATGCGGTTCCACGTCGTGGGTTCGGGCGGTCGGATGCGGTTCCACGTCGTGGGTTCGGGCGGTCCGATGCGCGGCCCAGCGCTCCGCACTGGGCTAATTCCGAGGCCGCCCCTTCAGGGCGGATGCCCAGGTTCCTCCCCTCGCCGTGATACGGACTGCGTTGTTCCTGGGCGTCGGCCCCCCGGCCCTGAAAGGGCCGACCATACCAGCCCAGGGCAACGCCTTGGGTCCCTCTCCCGCCAGGGAGAGGGCCGGCGCGCAGGGCCGGGGTGAGGCCGAAACCGGTCTGTTGGCCTGACTCCTGACGGGCCCCTGACGGGCCCACTGAAGGGAGGGGATCCCTTATGCCGCCGAAAGGTCCCGCACGTCGAAGCTTGGTTTGCCTCGTCCAGAACGGGACCACTCCCTCTCCCGCCAGGGCCCGCCAGGGAGAGGGCCGGCCCGCAGGGCCGGGGTGAGGCCGAAACCGGTCTGTTGGCCTCACTGCTGACGGGCCCCTTACGGCCCAGCAAACGCCCCCATCCCACCCAATTCACAGGTTGACTTCTGTCCACCTCCATGTAAGATTGCCCTTACTTGCTCTTGATTGCTCTTGCTTGCCCGGCTTGCCCTTGCTTGCCCTGGAGCGTGTTGGCACTGGAGGAGTGTGATGAACTCTCCTTCGATGACAGTCCGTGATGTCGCCCTCTACTTGAAGATCTCGGAGAAGACCGTCTACCGCTTCGCGCAGTGCGGCGACTTGCTCGGCTTCAAGGTGGGCGGGACCTGGTGTTTCTTGCGTCCAGACGTCGACAGCTGGATCGAGCGACGCAAGCAGGCGCGAGCTGTGCCCAGTTGAACTCAGGGAATCCAATCACCGCCGCGTGATCTCATCACCCGTCTGCGTCACGCGCCTCTTGGAGCTGATGCCGACCGCATTTGGGACCTGGCCGACGAGGTCGAAACTCACAGCCTGATGCTTGCTCAGGCGATCAGGGCACACGGTTCGGCCTTTGCGTGTTAGGACCTGCTGGCGCTGTTGACTTGAAACAACCGAGATAGGGGAACCGATCATGGCCACCGAATCCACGACTGCTTCGTCAGATAACCTGGACATCAAGCAGTTGCTCTCCGTCCTCTCGGCCTTCAAAAAGGGCGATTTCTCCGCTC
>PFUG01000396.1:3126-22039 GCA_002789955.1 Deltaproteobacteria bacterium CG_4_9_14_3_um_filter_63_12
GGGAAGATCGCCGACACGCTCAACGATATCATCGACCGCGAGGAGCGGCTTGGCCTGGAGTTTGACCGGGTCGGTCTTGCCGTCGGCAAGGAGGGCCGGCTCTCTCAACGGGTTGCCGTCGACGATGCACCTGGAGGCTGGGGACGAAAGGTTGGCGCTGTCAACGCGCTCGTTTCCGATCTTGTCCAACCAACGACCGAGATGGCCCGCGTCATTGGTGCCGTGGCCAAGGGCGATCTCTCGCAGCGGATGGCCTTAGAGATCGAAGGCCGGCCACTCGAGGGTGAGTTTCAAAGCACGACCAACGTCGTCAACCGGATGGTCGAGCAACTCGATGTGTCGCGGCCGAGGTCGCGCGAGTGATTCGAGAGGTGGCGACGGAGGGCAAGCTCGGCGGCCAGGCAACCGTAGCGGGAGTCGCCGGCACCTGGAAGGAGCTCACCAACAGTGTCAACTCCATGGCCGGGAACCTCACCGCCCAGGTGCGCAACATCGCCGAGGTCACCATCGCAGTCGCCAACGGTGACCTGTCGAAGAAGATCACGGTCGACGTCCGGGGTGACTTCCTCCAGCTCAAGGACGTCATCAATACAATGGTGGATCAGCTCCGAACTTTCTCGCTGGAGGTCACGCGCGTCGCCCGCGAGGTCGGCACCGACGGCAAGCTGGGCGGCCAGGCCGTGGTCCTCGGACTCGGTGGTACGTGGAAAGACCTCACGGACAGCGTCAACTCCATGGCCGGGAACCTCACCGGCCAGGTCCGGAACATCGCCGATGTGACTACAGCCGTGGCGCGTGGCGATTTGACCAAAAAGATCACCGTCGATGCCAAGGGCGAGATCCAGGAGCTCAAGAACACCATCAATACGATGGTCGATCAGCTGCGGGCTTTTTCGTCCGAGGTCACGCGCGTGGCGCTCGAGGTCGGTACCGAAGGAAAGCTCGACGGCCAGGCGGAGGTTCCCGACATGGCCGGGACCTGGAAGGACTTGACCAACAGCGTCAACTCCATGGCCGGCAACCTGAGGAGCCAGGTGCGCAACATCGCCGAGGTCACGACCGCCGTCGCGAACGGCACGCTCACCCGCAAGATCACGGTCGATGCCAAAGGCGAGATCTTCGACCTCAAGACCACGATCAACACCATGGTGGATCAGCTCGGCGCGTTTGCGGCCGAGGTCACGAGGGTCGCGCGCGAGGTCGGCACCGAGGGCAAGCTCGGTGGGCAAGCTCAGGTCAAGGGTGTGGGGGGCGTCTGGAAGGACCTCACCGACACCGTCAACTCCATGGCGTCGAACCTGACTGCCCAGGTTCGCAATATCGCCGAGGTGACCACTGCCGTCGCCAACGGCGATCTGGCTCGCAAGATCACGGTGGGCGCCGAAGGAGAGATCCTGGGGCTCATGAACATCATCAACACGATGGTGGATCAGCTCAGCGGGTTTGCGGCCGAGGTCACGCGAGTGGCCCGCGAAGTGGGTACCGAGGGCAAGCTCGGTGGACAAGCCGACGTCAAGGGGGTGGGCGGCGTCTGGAAGGAACTCACCGACAACGTCAACTCCATGGCGGCAAACCTGACCTCGCAAGTGCGCAACATCGCTTTTGTCACCACGTCTGTTGCGAGCGGCGACCTGAGCAAGCAAGTCACGGCCGACGTCCTTGGCGAAATGCTCGACCTGAAGCTCACCATCAACGCCATGGTGGACCAATTGGGCTCGTTCGCCGCGGAGGTCACCCGTGTCGCTCGCGAAGTGGGTACTGAGGGCAAGCTCGGTGGGCAAGCCCGCGTCAAGGGGGTGGGGGGCGTCTGGAAGGAACTCACCGACAACGTCAACTCCATGGCGTCGAACCTGACCGCGCAAGTGCGCAACATCGCCGAGGTCACGACGGCGGTCGCCAACGGCGATCTGAAACGGAAGATTACCGTCGATGCCAAGGGGGAGATCCTCGAGCTCAAGGGCACCATCAACATCATGGTGGACCAGCTCAGCAGCTTTGCCTCCGAAGTCACGCGCGTGGCCCGCGAGGTGGGCACAGACGGCCAGCTCGGCGGCCAAGCCGACGTGGCAGGGGTCGCAGGCGTTTGGAAAAACCTCACGGACGGCGTCAATTTGATGGCGTCCAACCTCACCTCGCAGGTTCGCAACATCGCCGAGGTGACCACCGCCGTGGCGAACGGCGACTTGTCGAAGATGATGACGGTCGACGTGCAGGGTGAGCTGCTCGAGCTGAAGGACACGATGAACACGATGGTCGCGCAGCTTCGGGGCTTTGCCTCCGAGGTCACGCGCGTGGCCCGCGAGGTCGGCACCGACGGCAAGCTCGGCGGGCAGGCTACGGTGAGAGGGGTGGCCGGCACCTGGAAGGACCTCACCGACAACGTCAACTCCATGGCCACAAACCTCACGACCCAGGTTCGCAACATCGCCGAAGTTACGACCGCCATCGCGAACGGCGACCTGAGCAAGAAGATCACGGCCGATGCGCGTGGCGAGATTCTGGAGCTGAAGAACACCGTCAACACCATGGTCGACCAACTCAGTGGCTTCGCCGCAGAGGTCATCCGTGTGGCGGTTGAAGTCGGCACCGACGGCAAGCTGGGCGGCCAGGCAGTCGTCCGCGGTGTTGGTGGAACGTGGAAGGATCTCACCGACAGCGTGAACGGCATGGCGTCGAACCTCACGACCCAAGTTCGCAACATCGCCGATGTCACTACCGCGATAGCCAAAGGCGACCTCAGCCGGAAGATCACGGTTGATGTCAAAGGCGAGATATCGGAGCTCAAGAACACGATCAACACCATGGTCGATCAGCTAAGTGGCTTCGCCGCAGAGGTCACGCGCGTGGCGCGCGAGGTGGGCACCGAAGGCAAGCTGGGCGGCCAGGCCACGGTGCGCGGAGTTGCGGGGACCTGGAAGGATCTCACAGACAGCGTGAATGGGATGGCCTCGAACCTCACGACCCAGGTTCGCAACATCGCCGAAGTCACGACCGCGGTGGCCGGAGGCGATCTGGCCAAGAAGATCGCCGCCGACGCCCGCGGTGAGATCCCCGAGCTCAAGAACACGATCAACACCATGGTGGATCAGCTCAACGGCTTTGCCGCCGAGGTCACGCGGGTGGCGCGTGAAGTTGGCACCGAGGGCAAGCTCGGTGGCCAGGCTGTAGTGAAAGGGGGCGCTGGCATCTGGAAGGACCTCACCGATAGCGTCAACTCGATGGCCACAAATCTCACGACTCAGGTCCGCAATATTGCAGAGGTCACTACCGCAGTGGCCAACGGCGACCTCTCGAAGAAGAGCACGGTGGCCGTCAAGGGAGAAATCCTCCAGCTCAGAAACACCATCAATACGATGGTCGACCAATTGAACGCCTTCGCCTCCGAGGTGACTCGTGTCGCTCGTGAAGTGGGCACTGAAGGCAAGCTCGGCGGTCAGGCCAACGTGATAGGCGTGGCTGGCGTTTGGAAGGATCTGACCGATAACGTCAATCTCATGGCAGCCAACCTCACCTCCCAGGTTCGTAACATCGCGGAGGTCACGACCGCCGTGGCCGGCGGTGACCTGGGCAAGAAGATCGCCGTGGATGCGAAGGGCGAGCTCTTGGAGCTCAAGAACACCATCAATACGATGGTTGATCAGCTCAATGCTTTTGCCTCCGAGGTGACACGGGTGGCCCGCGAGGTCGGCACGGAAGGCAAGCTCGGCGGCCAGGCCTTGATCAAGGGCGTCGGCGGGACCTGGAAGGACCTCACCGACAACGTCAACTCCATGGCGGCCAACCTCACGACCCAAGTGCGCAACATCGCCGAGGTCACCACCGCGGTCGCCAATGGAAATCTCTCAAAGAAGATCACGGTGGACGTGAAGGGCGAGCTGCTCGAGATGAAGAATACGATCAACACCATGGTTGATCAGCTCAACGCCTTTGCGTCTGAGGTCACGCGGGTGGCGCGCGAGGTCGGCACGGAAGGCAAGCTCGGCGGCCAGGGGTCGGTCAAGGGTGTCGCCGGCACGTGGAAGGATCTCACGGACAGTGTCAACTCGATGGCCTCGAACCTCACCACCCAGGTACGCGGCATCGCCAAAGTCGTCACGGCCGTCGCCAAAGGCGACCTCAAGCGCAAGCTCGTGCTGGAATCTCAGGGCGAGATCGCGGAGCTCTCCGAGACCATCAACGTGATGATCGACACGCTCGCGACCTTCGCGGAGCAAGTCACGTCGGTCGCCCGCGAGGTGGGCTCGGAAGGTAAGCTCGGGGGACAGGCCAATGTGCCGGGTGCCTCCGGGATCTGGCGCGACCTCACGGACAACGTCAATCAGATCGCCGAGAATCTCACCTCACAGGTGCGTGCGATCGCCGAGGTATCGACCGCCGTGACGAAGGGTGATCTCACCCGGTCCATCACCGTCCAGGCGGCAGGAGAGGTCGCGTCGCTAAAAAACAATGTCAACCAGATGATCAAGAACCTTCAGGAGACCACGCGCCACAACACCGAGCAGGATTGGCTCAAGACCAATCTGGCGAAGCTGACGCGCCTCTTACAGGGCGAGCGCGACCTCGTTGCCGTGTCGCGCAAGTTGCTCTCCGAAGTCGCGATCCTGGTGGGCGCACAGCACGGCGCATTCTACCTCGCGGAGGGCGACGCGACCGCGGAGCCTCGCAGTGACGGACCATCGTTCAAGCTCATCAGCGGATATGCGTACAAGGAGCGCAAGGGTCTTTCGGAGCGCTACAGGCTGGGTGAGGGACTCGTGGGTCAGTGTGCGTTCGAGAAGGAACGAATCCTCATCACCAACGCCCCGCCGGACTACGTGCAGATCAGCTCGGGGCTCGGCGAGGCCAGGCCTGTGAACATTGTTGTCCTTCCGGTAGTTTTTGAAGGGCACGTCAGAGCTGTTATCGAGCTGGCGTCGCTGAACCGCTTTCCCGCCATTCAGCTCGGGTTCCTCGAGCAGCTCGCGGAGGCGATAGGCATCGTGCTCAACACGATCGCAGCGACCATGCGAACAGAAGATCTCTTGAAGCAGTCGCAGTCCTTGACGCAGGAGCTGCAGGTGCAGCAGGAGGAGCTCACCGAAACCAACCAGCGCCTCGAAGTCCAGGCGAATACGCTCCAGAATTCCGAGGACAGGCTCAAGCGGCAGCAAGAGGAGCTGCAAGCAGCCAACGAGGAACTGGAGGAACGAGCGCAGCTCCTCGGGCAGCAGAAGTCGCAGGTGGAGTCCAAGAACCGCGAGGTCGAACGGGCGCGGTGGCTCATCCAACAGAAGGCCGAGGAAGTTGCTCTCACGTCGAAGTACAAGTCCGAATTCCTGGCCAACATGTCGCATGAGCTACGGACGCCGCTCAACAGCCTCCTGATCCTGTCGAAGATGCTCGGCGATAACGCAGAAACGAACCTCACCGCGAAGCAAGTCGAGTACGCAAAGACCATCCACGCCGCGGGAGGCGATCTGCTCGAGCTGATCAACGACATCCTGGATCTCTCGAGGATCGAGTCGGGCACGATGGCTGTGGAATGGAGCGACTTCACTATCAGCTCGATTCGCGACCTCTTGGAACAGTCCTTCCGGCACATTGCCACCGCCAAGGGTCTCGATTTCGCCATCGAGTTTGGCGAGGATCTCCCGTCCACATTCTCGACGGACGCCCGACGTTTTAATCAGGTGCTGAAGAACCTCCTCTCCAACGCCTTCAAGTTCACGGAAAAGGGCGGCGTCACGTTCAGCGTCCAGCCCGTCGCCGCGGGGTGGAGCGAGATCCGCGAGGGGAAGGCGATTGCCTTCGCGGTCCAGGACACGGGGATCGGCATCGCGAAGGCCAAACACCGGGTCATCTTCGAGGCGTTCCAGCAGGCTGATGGTACCACCAGCCGGAAATACGGCGGCACCGGCCTCGGCCTCTCGATCAGCCGCGAGATCGCGCGGATGCTCGGAGGCGAGATCCGGCTCGAGAGCGAGCTCGGCAGGGGAAGCATCTTCACCCTGTATCTCCCGCTCACCGCTGCGGGGCTGCCGAACAAATCCGTCCAGCGAGAGGACTTCGGCCAGGGGTCGGCGTCAGGGGCCGCGGAAAGCGCTCCGCGGTGGGAGGCTGGGGACCGGGACGGGGACGAGACCGAACTGGCCGACGACCGGGCGGCCATACAACAAGGGGACCGCGTCCTGCTGATCGTCGAGGACGATCGGGCGTTCGCCCAGATCCTGCAAGACCTCGCCCGAGCGCGCGGCTTCAAGTGTGTCGTCACCACGAAAGCCGCGAGCGCGTTCAGGCTCGCACTGAAGTTCAGTGTCGACGCAGTGACTCTCGACCTTCGGCTACCGGACGGGGACGGATGGGCGGTGCTGGACCAACTCAAGCACAACGCCAAGACCCGACATGTCCCTGTCCACATCATGTCGGTGGAAGACGAAGAGCGGCGGGGCCTGGCGCTCGGCGCCATTGCCTTCCTGCGGAAGCCTGCTGACAAAGAGACCGTCGACGCTGCGCTCGACCGTATCAAGGAGTTCGTGGATAGCCCTGTGCGCAAGCTCTTGGTGGTCGAAGACGACGAGAAGCAGCGCAAGGCCATCGTGGACCTCATTGGCAATCGCGACGTCGTGATCACGGCGGTTGGCACCGGAGAGGAGGCGCTTGCCGCCCTCCGCAGCGAGCACTTCGCCTGCATGGTGCTGGATCTCGGTCTGGAAGACATGAGTGGGTTTGAGCTCATCAATAGGATCAAGACGGAGTGCAAGCTCTTCGATCTCCCAGTCATCGTCTACACGGGCAGGGAACTCTCGAAGCAGGAGGAGACCGAGCTCAAACGCGCGGCTGGCGCCATCGTCATCAAGGGGGCGAAATCCCCTGAGCGGCTGCTCGACGAGACGGCCCTCTTCCTCCATCGAGTCGAGGCCAAGCTCCCAGAGTCCAAGCAGCGCATGCTCGAGCATGCTCGCAAGACGGACGATGCCCTGGTCGGCCGCAAGGTGCTGCTAGTGGACGACGATGTCCGCAACATCTTCGCTCTCACGAGCGCGCTCGAGCGGGAGGGCATGCAGGTCGTCTACGCGGAGAACGGCAAGGACGGCATCGCAATGCTCAAGAAGTCCCCAGGCATCGACGTTGTTCTGATGGACATCATGATGCCCGAGATGGATGGCTACGAGACCACCCGAGCGCTCCGCAAGATCGACAAGTTCAAGCATCTGCCCGTCCTCGCGCTCACTGCCAAGGTCATGAAGGGCGACCGCGAGAGGTGCATCGAAGCTGGTGCCTCGGACTACGTTTCCAAGCCGGTAGACGTAGACCAACTCCTGTCCCTGCTACGAGTCTGGCTCTATCCAGGGACCAGTCGCTGATGACGGGAGCAGTAGACACCGAATCGGAGCTGGAGGCCACCGAGATCAAATTGCTTCTCGAAGGCATCTTCCAGCGCTACGGATATGACTTCCGCGACTATAGCGCGGGATCCATCCGGCGCCGAATCCTGGTTGCGGTCAAGGCTGAGGACGCAAGGAGCGTGTCGGGACTTCAAGACCGCGTGCTTCACGAGCCGGCCTGCATGGAGCGCCTGCTTCGAGTACTCATGGTCCACGTGACCTCCATGTTCCGGGATCCGGGCTTCTACATCGCCTTCCGGCAGAAGGTCGTGCCACTGCTTGCCACCTACTCCTTCGTGCGGATTTGGCACGCCGGATGTTCTTCGGGCGAAGAGGTCTACTCCCTCGCTATCCTTCTTGAAGAAGAAGGCATTCGCGACAGGTGCCGCATCTACGCGACGGACCTCTCCGAGGACATTCTCCGCAAAGCGAAGGAGGGGGTGTTCCCGCTCAAGTCGATGAAGGAATACACCGAGAACTACCAGCGTGCCGGCGGAAAGGGGGCGTTCTCCAAGTACTACACGGCCAAGTACGACCACGCGAAGTTCGACGCCTCTTTGGGCGAGTCCATCGTCTTCGCGCAGCACAACCTGGCGACTGACGGTTCGTTCAACGAGTTCAACGTCATCCTGTGCCGCAACGTGATGATCTACTTCAACAAATCGCTGCAGTACCGTGTCCACGGGCTCCTCCACCAGAGCCTCGCTTACCTTGGCGTGCTGGGCATCGGACGCGGGGAGTCGCTCCGGTTCACCCCGCACGAGTTTGCCTACGGAGTGCTCGACGAACACGAACGACTCTACCGCAGGGTGACATGATGGGGGCGAAGGTGGTCGTCATCGGGGCTTCGCTCGGTGGGCTTGCAGCCCTGAAGGTCGTTCTGTCGGGGCTCCCCAGGGAGTTCCCGCTGCCCATCGTGATCGTCCTGCATCGAGCAAAGACAGCCGATGATGCGCTCACGAACTTCCTCGGGACAGAGACGTCGCTTCCCGTCTCGGAACCCAACGACAAGGATGCGCTCGAACCCGGGCGCGTCTACGTGGCCCCCGCCGACTATCACCTGCTCGTGGAGCCAGGCCACCTCGCGCTCTCCACGGATCCGCTCGTGAACGGCTCTCGACCCGCGATCGATGTTCTCTTCGAGTCGGCGGCCGCGGCCTATGGTCCGAGCGTCATCGCCGTGGTTCTGACTGGGGCGAACGCCGACGGCGCCGAAGGCGCCCGACGGGTCAAGGCTCGCCAAGGCGCGGTCGTCGTGCAAGATCCCGTGAGTGCGCAAGCGAGGGTCATGCCCGACGCTGCCATTGCCGCGTCCGGCGCGGAGCTTGTGGTGCCGCTCGTTCACATTGCGTCCCTCCTGGTTCGCCTGTGCGACTCGGGAGGAGTGGGGAAGTCCGGGGTCCTGGTCAACGCCGCGCAGGCCATTCGCGAAGGCGCGGTCGACGCGAACGAGGTCCGGGTGACCACTCGGATGAGTGCCGCTGGGGACCGGGTCGTCGTCGAGGTGCGCGACACCGGGTCAGGCATCTCCGCCGAGAACCTGCCGCGGCTCTTCGACCCGTTCTTCACCACCAAACCTATCGGCAGCGGCACCGGGTTGGGGCTGGCGATCTGCCACCGGATCGTCACGTCCTTGGGGGGAGAGATCACGGTGCAGTCCGAGGAAGGTCGAGGCGCGACGTTCACGATCACCTTTCCGGCCAGCGAGGCGCCGGTCGAGCAGCCGGGGGGCCTGCCTCCGCCTGCGGCTGCATCTGTGCCGGCGGCCATCGCCGGGCGGCGCGGACGCATCCTGGTGGTCGACGACGAGGCGCCGATCCGCAAGATTCTCATCCGCGTACTCGGCGCCGAGCATGACGTGGTCGAGGCGGCGAGCGGCCGTGCGGCGCTCGTGCGGTTCACCGGTGGCGAGCGTTTCGACGCGGTCCTCTGCGACATGATGATGCCGGAGATGGGCGGCATGGACCTCTGCGCCGAGGTCGCCCGGCTCGACCTCGAGCAGGCCAAGCGCATCGTGTTCATCACCGGCGGCGTCTTCACGGCTGAGGTTGCAGAGTTCCTCAAGGGCTGCGTCCATCCGCCTTTGGCGAAGCCGTTCGAGGTCGGCAAGCTCAAGGCCCTCGTGCACAGGCTCGTGAACCAAGAGGGAGGTACCCCATGACTGACATCGAACAGGCGGCGCGGGAAACCGGCAAGGCCAATATCCTGCTCGTGGACGACAATCCCGCCGGCTTGCTCACGCTCGAGGCCATCCTCGGTGACTTCGGGCACAATCTGGTGAAGGCCGGCTCAGGCAAAGAGGCCTTGCGGCAGGTCATGGCCCACGACTTCGCGGTGATCCTCCTCGATGTGCAGATGCCCGACATGGACGGCTACGAGACGGCCAGGCTCATCGGCGAGCGCCCCCAGAGCCGCAATACGCCCATCATCTTTCTCACAGCGACGAACAGGACCGACGCGCAGCGGTACGAGGGTTACAAGGCCGGCGCGGTGGACTATCTGTTCAAGCCACTCGACCCCGACATTCTGCGGGCCAAAGTCAGCGTCTTCGTCAGGATGCATGAGATGTCCAGCCTCCTCAAGGAGCAGGCCGCCGAGCTCTCCACGCTGAACGCCGGGCTCGAGCAACGCGTCGTGGAACGTACTCGCGAGCTGGTTCGCGCCAACTTGGAGATTCTGAGCAGCGAGCAGAAGTTCTCCAAGGCCTTCCAGACCTCACCCTACGCCATCACCCTCACGGGCGCCGAAGACGGCAGGTTCGTCGAGGTCAACGATTGTTTTTCGACGATGACGGGCTTCAGCCGGGAAGAGGCCCTGGCGAGCTCCTCGATCGGGATGAAGCTGTGGATTGATGAAGCTGACCGGGCTCACGTGCTCGCCGAGCTTCGCGCCGGACGAGCCGTGGTCGCCGAGGAGTACCGATTCCGGAGCAAGACGGGCGAGGTCATCACGGGGCTGTTCTCGGCCCAGGCGCTCTTGATCGGCGATGCCCCAATGGTCCTTTCGAGCATCAACGACATCACCGGGCGCAAGCGACTGGAGTTTGAGCGTGACGAGGCCCGATCCATCCTCGAGGCATTCTTCAACAGCCCGGGGGCCGCGCGGGGTGTCTGCGAGCTGGATGGGGACAACCTGGTCCCGGTCGTCGTCAACAAGACCGTCACAGCGCTCCTGGCTGGCTACGGTCCCGGCAGCCTACTGGAGATTCGCGGTCTCATGAAGCCCGACCTGATCGCCCAGTGGACGGCTGCCATCGCGAGCTGCACGGAGAACCAGCAGCCGGTGGTCTTCGAGAGTTACGTCGGCCCGGGCTGGGGCGAGATCGCCTGGAATGAAACGGTGCTGAGCCCCATGCCGGCAGGACCCGGCGCCCGACCGCGTTTCGCTTTCGTGTGCACTGACATCACGGCGCACAAACAGGCCGAGCAGAAATTGTTGGAAACAGAGCGCAGGTGGAAGACCCTGTTCGAGGCAGGAACGGACGGCTTCGTCGTCGCGGACGCGGCCACCGGGGCGTTGTTGGAGTGCAATCCGTTGTTTGGCCGAATGACCGGCTACAGCCCCGCCGAAGTGACTGCTATGAACATGAGAGACCTGCACCCGCCCGAGGAGCTGGCGTCGGTGAGGCTTCTTTTCGAAGCGCAGGCACGGGGAGAGCTCAGGCTCGCCCCCGACGTCCCCGTGCGGCGAAAGGACGGCAGTCTCTTCTGCGCCGACGTCAGCTCTGTCCTTTTGAATTTCGACCACCGGCCTCTGCTCCTTGGCATGTTTCGCGACGTGACTGACCGCAAGTCAGCAGAGGAGGCGCGAATCGCCGCCGAAGTGGCCCAGTCCTCCAACCGGGAGAAGAGCGCGTTCCTCGCCAACATGTCGCACGAGATCCGAACGCCGATGAACGCCATCCTCGGCTTTGCGCAACTTCTGCGTCGCGACGCGGGCCTCACCTCCGAGCAGCGACAGCAGGTCGACACGATCCTGCGCGCCGGCGACCACCTGCTCGCGCTCATCCACGACGTCCTGGCATTGTCGAAGATCGAGTCCGGGCGGATGTCGGTCGAGCCATCCACGTTCGACCTGTTCGCGCTGCTCGAAGAGCTCGTGGGGATGTTTCGGCAGCCCGCCGAGGCAAAGGGCCTGCGTCTGGTCATCAACCACGGCTCCGACATGGAGCCCATCATCACGACCGACGATCTCAAGCTGAGGCAGATCGTCCAGAACCTCCTCAGCAACGCTGTCAAGTTCACTGCGAGCGGTGGCGTGGCGCTGCGGGTGGCCGTCCGGCAGGACGTCCCCGCTTCGAATGCGACCCGGCAGCTGGTGGTGGAGGTGGAGGACAGCGGGGCTGGCATCCTACCCGAGGAAATGACCAAGCTGTTCAAGAGCTTCGAGCAGACCACGAGCGGGAAAATGCTCCGCTCCGGGACCGGTCTGGGCCTGGCCATCAGCCGCAAGCTTGCCGAGCTGCTCGGGGGCACGCTCGAGGCCCGCAGCGAGCTTGGCAAGGGCAGCACGTTCCGCCTGGAGATCCCCGTGAAGCAGGGCAGGCGCGGGTCGATCATCACAGCCTGCCTGCCCGCACACGTGAAGGCATTGGCCACAGGGCAGCCGGTGTTTCGAGTCCTCGTGGTGGATGACAATGAGGACAACCGGAGCTTCTTGATGGCGCTGCTCCTCGGCGTCGGGTTCGATTCGCGATCGGTCAATGATGGTGCCCAGGCCGTGATCGAGGCCGAAGCGTGGGCGCCGCACCTCATACTGATGGACATGCAAATGCCGATCCTGTCCGGCGCCGAGGCGATCGGCCGCATCCGGCGGCGGCAGGGCGGTGCGGCGGTCAAGATCCTTGCCGTGACCGCGAACGCCTTCGATGATGATAGGCAGGCGGCGATCAAAGCCGGCGCGGACGACTACCTCGCCAAGCCGTTCCGTGAGGAGATGTTGTTCGCCAAGATGCAGGCGCTGCTCGGCGTGCGCTATCAGAACGCGGAGGACGAGGGCCGGACGCCCGCGAAGGTCACCGGCCTCCCCGCAGCAGGGGAGCGCGCGGCGGTGGCGAGGCTGCCCGAGGAGCTCGTTGACGGCCTCCGCTGGGCGACCCTCTGCGCCGACTTCGATGCTATCGTCGAGCTCATCTCCAGGGTCGAGCCGCATAGCACCGAGCTTGCTCAGGAAATGGGGCGGCTTGTAAACGGCTATGACTACGCCAATCTGCTGGTCCTCTTGAACGACGCCTAGGAGGGTGCAGCACCATGGACGAGGTGAGGAGAGAGCCGTCGAAGCCAAGCATTCTGCTCGTGGACGACCTTCCCAGCGGCCTCCTTTCGCTCGAGGCCATCCTCGGTGAGTTCGGGCTGAACCTGGTGAAGGCCGGCTCAGGCAAAGAGGCTTTGCGGCAGGTCATGGCCCACGACTTCGCGGTCATCCTCCTCGACGTGCAGATGCCCGACATGGACGGCTACGAGACGGCCAGGCTCATCCGCGAGCGCCCCCAGAGTCACAATACGCCCATCATCTTCCTCACGGCGACGAGCAGGAGCGAAGCGCACCTGGCCGAGGGATACGGCGCTGGCGCGGTGGACTATCTGTTTAAGCCACTTGACGCCGACATCCTGCGGGCCAAAGTCGACGTCTTCGTCGAAATCTCAAAGATGTCCAGCCGCTTGCGTGAGCAAGCCGACGAGCTCCACACGCTGACCATCGCGCTCGAACAACGGGTAGAGGAACGTACCGGCGAGCTGGTTCGCGCCAACCAGGTGATTCGGGACAGCGAGCAGAAGTTCTCAGAGGTCTTCCGGACCTCACCCTACGCACTCACCCTCGCGCGAGCGGAAGACGGCAAGTTCATCGAGGTCAACGATTGTTTTGCGACGATGACGGGCTTCAGCCGGGAAGAGGCCCTGGCGAGCTCTTCGACCGGGTTGAAGCTGTGGGTTGATGAAGCTGACCGGGATCATATGCTGGCCGAGCTTCGCGCCGGACGAGCCGTGGTCGCGCAGGAGCACAGCTTCCGGAGAAAGACGGGTGAGGTCATCATCGGCGTGTTCTCGGCCCAGACGTTGCGGCTGGACAATGAGGTTTTGGTCCTTTCGAGTATCACCGACATCACCGAGGCCAGCCGAAGCCACACGCGATTCAAGGCGGCGCTATCCTCGCTCAACTACGTGATCTGGTCCTCGTCGCTGTGCGGCACGAAAGTCCTCGACGTCAACGCCGCCTTCGAACGGGTCTATGGGAGGACCACGACCGAATTCGAGGCGAACCCCGGGCTGTGGATCGAGGCGGTGCATCCCGAAGACCGATCTGTTGCCGGTGACAGCGCCGCGCGGCTGTCCGAGACCGGACGCGCCAGCGCCGAATACCGTATCGTCCGACCGGAGGGCGCTGTGAGGTGGTTGGCAGACAGCAAGGCATTCGTCTGCGACGCCCAGGGAAATCGGAGACGGATGGGGGGAGTGGCCAGAGACATCACGGAGTACAAGCTCGGGGAAACAAACAGTAAGGGCGTGTCTTCACCGGCAGGGGATGCCGCACACGAACTGCAAGCCGAGGGTCAGATTCTCCGGCGTCATGCCGACCTCCTTCGGCTCTTTGAGACCATGACCGCGCTCGTCGGGGCCAAAGGTGTGACCGCGGTCCTGGAAATCGCGCTCATCTGCGTGGTTATGCCACTCGCGACGGACCTTGTTCAGGCCGCCGCAGCATTTTTCATGGAAGGTGGCGCTCTGCGTCTCGGCGCCACGATCGGTCCTTCACAGGCTTTTCTCGAGGCCCAGTGCAACTCGCGGTCGGGGGAGTCTCCTTGCGGCCAAGCGGTACATACCGGTGAGGTCATTGCTTCGAGCACCTGCACCACCGACGGTGGCCACATTCGTTGCCAAATGACACCTCACGGATGTGTCGTCATCCCTTTGGTGGGAAGGCAGGCGGTGCTGGGCGTTCTCTGTCTCAACCTCGCGACCGATGCCGGCAGCTCCGACCTTGGGCCATGGTTCCTCCGATCCCTCGGCGCGAGCATCGGCATGGCGCTCGAAAACGCACAGCTGTACGAGCAAGTCGAGAGGCTCTCCCTTGTGGACCCGGTAACCGGGCTCTCGAATCGAAGAGCGTATGACGGCGTAGTTGCCCGCGTTCTCGCCAACGCAACACGCATAGGCGAACCCTTCTCGCTCCTCATGATCGATTGCGACCATTTCAAGGAGATCAATGACAGATTGGGCCATTTAGCCGGCGACAGGGTGCTCAAGGAAGCCGCTGGGATCATCGCAAGAGAGATAAGGGAGGTGGACCTTGCTGCCAGGTTTGGCGGTGATGAGTTCATCGTCCTGCTTCCGGAGCTGAATTCCGCGCAGGCCCATGTTGTAGCGCAACGCCTATGGAAGGGTCTTCAGCAGGTGACGCGCGTGAGCATCGGTGTGGCCCAATGGGATAACGAAAGCGGTCAGGCGGGTCAGGCGGGGCTCCTCCGCAGAGCGGACGAGGCGCTCTACCGCGCGAAGGAGAACGGCAGAAACAGGATCGAAGTGGCGCCCATGGCATCACGCGCCGAAAACCATCCGGCTCGCCTCAAGCTGCATAACGAGGGGGAGTGATGACAGACGCGAACGTGGCTGCCACCATCCTTGTGACACCCCGGCCAACTTGCAGGTTCCGGTCGGCGCGCTCAAGGAGCGAGGGCACCGGGTCAGGCCGGTGAGCCCGAACTTCCTGCTCAAGGGCCGCTTCCTGTCGTTGTATGACGACGCGGCGAATCGCTTCCGACCGCTCGGACACGAAAGCGCGTCCAAACGCCCAAGAGCCCAGCTCGATGGGGCTCTTGGCGAAGGGACTTATTGCGCGCAGTTCGATTCGGGACTGGGCTCCTAGGGCTGAAGAAACGCCCACCGGAAGATCAACTGGTTTGGCGGGATGGGACTGGAGATCGTTCCGGTTTCTTGGCACTCGTTTTGGGTAGGCGTCGGATAGATGCCATCCACCGTCAACTTGAGTTGGCGGCCATCGTCGAGCTGCACGACATAGACCGCGCCGGTCATCCGCAGGCACCCGGGATTTGTCCAATAGCCAGCGGTGAGGGTATCCGGCGTCCCCAGTCCCGAGCTGTCGGGCGTCAACGCGCACTGCGAGGAGTAGTAGCTCTCGGCCTCGAAGACGAGGTCGGTTGGGGCGCTCGTCAGAGTGTCAAAGTCGGTCCCTGGGGGAAGCTCGGCACCGAGGACGCACGAAGGCCCTGACACGCCGCTGTTCAATCGGATGACGTGGTCGCGAAAGGCGATGTGCCAACGCTGCGACTGCATTGCCGTGAGGTCATCGAGGGGAAGTGCCTCGAGACCTTGGTCGGTGAAACGTCCGTAGACGAATGGGTGTCCAGAACCAGCATCTCCCATGGGCACAAAAGCGCTGAACCCATCGCCGCTTGGCGAGCTGAGAATGGTATAGAGGCTCGCCGTGTCGAAGAACGGGGAGTCGACGACCTGTTCGTTGAGACAAGCGACTGCCGTTGGATCGCAGCCCGCAGGGGGAATCACGATTGGGTCCGTCCGCTCGCCATCGCGTCGCATGCACCAAGGACGTCCATAGCCTCCCCACTGGGTGTCGATGCTAAAAGTGTTGCCACGGTCGAAGTAGACGCCGCGCGCCTTCATGCCATTGGCACCAGAGGTCGTGGAAGACGACCAAAATATCGCGGGAGACGTTGTCTCGGCGAGCGAGAAGACGTCCGAATCGACGCATGGATTGGCTTGTCGGCGATCCACCACGGTTTGGAGCTCCTTGATGGTCGGAAGATGCCAGCCGCCGCCGTCGAGTTGAAGACTCGAGCAGTGAGACGCCGCCGACGATGGGTTCCCCAAAGTGGATTCGGAGGGAACGGCCTGCCACGTCAGACCAGTCCATCGGTCGCGAACGGTGCCCTCGGCGGGAGTGGTGTAGCGATCGACGTCGGGTCCAATCGGCCCCGAACGAACACACCGCACCCTAGCCAGTTGGCTGATGCTGTTGGCGAATCCGGTCTCGCCGCCGCAGCAGAAGAGCACTCCCCAGGGTGTGTTAGGGTCATCCGCGGCTGGGGACGAGGACCAAAACGCTTCGGGTGGCGTCTCCGGAAAGGCGACTTCGTCGATGGTCGGCGGCTCGAGACCGCCAAACGATGTTACGGAAGTGTCCACCAGGGAGACGAGCTCAATGACGCTCGGGAGGCGCCACCCGCCGCCGTCGAGAGGCAAGTCTGCACAGTAGGACTTGGCTCCCTCCCAGTCATAGGTGCTGCTGTCGAGCGAGCGCTGCCACTCTAACCCTGTGATCTCGTCGAGCACGATGCCCGACCTGGAGACGTCGTAGCTCGCCGGGTTGGGGAGCGCTGGGTTTTGCCCTGCCGGATGAGGCATCGGCCAGTTGGCCCATTCTGGATCAAGGGGGCTTGGGTCGAGAGTGTCTGTCTCGCCGGTGTCGTTTGCCAGGTCAGCGCTGGTTTCGGTGAGGTCAGCTGATGAATCTGCGAGGTCAATGGCCGTGTCCGCGGCGCTGGTATCCGCGGCGCTGGTGTCCGATGCGCTTTCCGCTCCCTTGCCATCGTCGCAAGCAGTGAGCCCCATCAGTGAAATCGAAAGGAGGACGAAAATAATTGAAAGCTTCATTGGGTGATCGGCCTATGCGAGGAGGTCAGCGGGAATTCGAGACCCTGACAATATCTCAGATCAACAAGACTGGGAACGGGCAGCAAGACAGAAAACCCTTGCTGCGATTCGAGCAGACCCGCACTATCCCTCGACGGTTGCCCCTCTTTGCCCCCATGACGAGACCTCACATGCCCTCCTTCGCCCACATCGCCCACATCGCCCTCATCGCTCTGTTCGCGCTTGGGCTCGTCGGCTGCGACGACCCCGCCAGCAATCGTCCGATTGGGGATGCTCAAGTCGACCTGGACCTCTCCCCAGAGCTCGACACCTCCGATGACCTCGACCTCTCCCCAGAGCTCGACGCCGACAGCGTCGCCGACCTCGCGCCGAACGAGGTCGACGACTGGGTTGCGCCCCCGGACCTCGTCATCCCCAACCTTCGCCAGCTCACGCCCTACGTCGACCCCATGATCGGCACGCTCGGCCAGGGCAACGTGATCCCCGGCGCGCTGCTGCCCCACGGCATGGTGCGCGTCAGCCCCGACACCTCCTCGGAGACCGGCAGCATCGACTCCTACAAGTACGACGACACCCAGCTCGAAGGGTTCACCCACCTCAACCTCGAGGGGCCAGGCGGCTCGGCCAACGGCTACAGTCAGATCCTCTTCATGCCCTACAGCGGGGTCTTGCCTGCCGACCTCGACGTGCGGCAAACCTTCTCCCACGACACCGAGCACGCAGAGCCAGGCTATTACTCCGTCGAGCTCGAGAGCGGCGTGCAAGTCGAGCTCACCGCGACCTCGACGGCCGGGCTGCATCGGACCACGTTTCCTCCGTCCGAGGCCGCGCATGTGCTCATCGATTTGGGCCACTCCAACGGCAAGTCCGTGGGCGGCGAGGTCGAGGTGGTGGGGGACGACGTAGTGCAGGGCTTCGGGTACTACAACGTCCATCCACTCTTGGAGCTGGCGGTGATGGAGCCGACCGGGGACAGCAAAGTCTACTTCCACGCCACCTTCGACCGCCCCATCGTGGACACTGGGACCTGGCAAGGGGAGGGCGCGACGCGGGTGACGACGCCTGGAGCGCGTACTGGACGCGGCGTCGACCTCGGGCTCTGGCTCGACTTCGACGTCGCGGCGACCGGCGAGCTCAACGCGGTCGTCGGCATCAGCCTGATCAGCGTCGAGCAAGCGGCGCTCAACGCCGCCCCCGCGCGCCAATTGGGTTTCGACGCCGTGCGTGCAGCGGCTTCGGAGCAGTGGAACCAAGCCCTAAACCGCATCCAGGTCGACGGCGAAGAAGACCTGAAGACCATCTTCTACACGGCGCTCTACCACTCCATGTTCCAGCCGGCCGACTACACGGAGCAAGGCGCGCGCTTCCAGAGCGGCTCCAGCGGCAAGGCCGAGGTGTTCGAGGCCGGCCGCCGGCACTTCTACACCGACGATTGGTGCATGTGGGACACTTTCCGGACCAGCCACCCGCTGCAGGCGCTCATCGAGCCCGAGCGGCGCGGCGACGTCATCTGGTCCATGCTGCACCTCTACAAGCAGGGCGGCTGGCTGCCCAAGTGCACGTGGCACGCCACGGGCTACTCGCGGGTGATGATCGGCAACCATGCAATCCCGATCATCGCCGACGCCTACGCCAAGGGGCTGCGCGACTTTGACCCAAACCGCGCCTGGGAGGCCATCTGGAAGGCCTCCACCGAGGATATTGCCAACTTGGGCAGCACCAGCCTGTGTGGCTATTTGAACCTCGGCACTCCGCCAGAATACTTGGCGCTGGGCTATGTCCCCAGCGAATGCGACCCGACCCAGTCGGTGTCCATGACCTTGGAGTACGCCTACGACGACTGGGCCGCCGCCCAGTTCGCGGGCCAGACGGGGCACACAGGCGAGCGCGACCAGCTCCTGGCCCGCTCCCAGAACTACC
>PFUG01000123.1:0-18781 GCA_002789955.1 Deltaproteobacteria bacterium CG_4_9_14_3_um_filter_63_12
GGTAACGCGCGAAATTCCAATTGCGTGTTTCGCTGAGATCGGCGGAAAATGCGACCGAACTCTGAATTTCAAGATGGACTCTAGACTGGCAGTGAGTTTAGCGGGGCTTGGCGGCGCTGAGCACTTGACAGGCTTTTGACAGTCGTGGGACCTTGAACGGTCTTGATTTCGCGCGCTTGAGCACACGCCGCCCATTGACCACGGCCACGAGCTGCTCGCCTGCGCGACCAAAGACCTGTTGGGGGCTCGGCTCGAGACCGTTCTTGGGCCGCAGCCACCGTCGATCCACGCACGCGAAGCACACTCTGGACGTGACCATGGCCATCAACTTCGAAATTGACCTTCCCGAAGAGCGCCTCGAGGGGCAGCTGCCCGACCACAAGCCGCCCATGACCGCCCACGAGGTCGTGGCGGAAGCCAATCGTTGCCTCTACTGCTTCGATGCGCCCTGCACGGCGGCGTGCCCGACGTCGGTCGATGTCCCGGAGTTCATCCGCCAGCTCTCCACCGAGAACATCGAGGGCGCGGCGAAGACCATTCTGCAGTCGAACATTCTCGGCTACAGCTGTGCGCGGGTCTGCCCGGTCGACGTGCTGTGCGAGGGAAGCTGCGTCTACCACCAACTCAACGAGAAGCCGATCGCCATCGGTCGTCTGCAGCGCCACGCCACGGAGTTCGCTCTGGACACGGGTCTGCGGATCTTCACGCCGGGCCCAGACAGCGGTCGGCGAGTGGCGCTCATCGGCGCCGGTCCGGCGAGCCTAGCGTGCGCCTTCGAGCTGCGGCTGTTGGGCCACAGCTGCGTGCTCTTCGAGGCTCGGCCGACGCCCGGTGGGCTCAACACCAATGGCATCGCGCCCTACAAACTGCCGGCTGCGGACGCCATCCGCGAGGTGGACCATCTGCTCGACATCGGCGGCATCGAGCTGCGCATGGGGGCTGCGGTCGGCACGGAGGTCACCATCGGGGAGTTGCTCCAAGACTTCGACGCTGTCTTTGTTGGCGTCGGTCTCGGTCTGGACACCCCACTGTCGGCCGCTGGTGCCGAGGTGGAGGGCGTGGTCGGGGCCGTGGAGTGGATCGAGCGGATGAAGCTCGAAGGAGGCTACACCATCCCCGGCCGCATCAGGTCGGTGGCGGTGATTGGGGGCGGGAACAGCGCGCTTGACGTCGTAAGGGAGATGGTGGAGCTCGGAATCGAGAACGTTACGCTGGTCTATCGACGAGACGAAGCGGGCATGCCGGGCTACGGCCACGAATGGGTCAAAGCCAAGCAGTGGGGCGCCCGAGGGCTCTGGAACACGCTCCCCTCGGCGGTGCTGAGCGAGAACGGAGCGGTTACCGGGCTGCGCTGTGTAAAGACGCGGCTAGTCGCCAACGAGGGCGGGCGAGCGAGCGTCGAGACCATCGCTGGCAGCGAGTTCGAGCTGCAGTGCGAGATGGTCGTTGCGGCCATTGGACAGAGCAAGCTCACCGAGCTCTTCGGCGCCATCCCCGGCCTCGAGCTGGATGGCGGCAAAGTCGTCATCGATGTGCTCAGTGGTCAGACCGCGAACGAGAAGGTCTTCGCTGGCGGCGACTGTGTGAACGGCGGCAAGGAGGTCGTCAACGCAGCGCACGACGGCAAGGTCGCGGCCCGCGGCATCGACGCGTACTTCAAGTCCCTTCAGTAGAACGGCACCAGAATTTCAAGCTGATGAGTTGCCGAGCGGACGGCCGATTTGCGCACCGCAACTTGTCGAAATGAAGCGAAAATCGGTCGTGGGCAAGCGAGGCAAGAACCCCAAAGTCTTGGCCCTTGCGGCTCAACAAGGAGATAGACGTCATGTCCGACCTCAAGGTCAACTTCGCTGGCATCAAGTCCCCCAACCCCTTCTGGCTCGCTTCGGCCCCACCGACCAACTCGGGGGCGCAGATCATGAGAGCCTTCGACGAAGGTTGGGGCGGCGCGGTCTGGAAGACCCTCGGTCAGCCCATCACCAACGTCTCGAGCCGCTTCGGAGCGACGCAGTATCGAGGCACACGCATCGTCGGCTTCAACAACATCGAGCTGATCACCGATCGACCGCTCGAGGTGAACCTCAAAGAGATCACCGAGGTGAAGAAGCGCTACCCCAACAACGCGGTCATCGCCAGCATCATGGTGGAGACCCGGGAGGAGTGGAAAGACCTCATCAAGCGCTGCGTCGACGCAGGCGCAGACGGGCTAGAACTCAACTTCGGCTGCCCACACGGCATGTGCGAGCGCGGCATGGGCTCCGCCGTCGGACAGGAGCCCAGGGTTTGCGGCGACATCACCGCCTGGGCCGTCGAAGACAGCACGGTGCCGGTCATCGTCAAGCTCACGCCCAACGTCGGGAACATCAACCTCCCAGCCCGGGCGGCCGCTGCCTCCGGCGCTCGTGCGCTGAGCCTGATCAACACCATCAAGTCCATCATCGGCGTCGATCTCGAGCGCGGCGTCTTGCTCCCCCGAGTCCACGAGCTGGGCACCAACGGCGGGTATTGCGGTCCGGCGGTCAAGCCCATCGCGCTGTTCATGGTCGGCCAGCTCGGCAAGGACCCCGAGGTCAACATCCCGCTCAGCGGCATCGGCGGCATCGACAGTTGGAGAGACGCGCTGGAGTTCATCTTCCTCGGCGCCTCGACGGTGCAGGTCTGCACCGCGGTCATGCACCGCGGCTACCGCATCGTGCGCGACATGCTCGACGGTACCGAGCGCTTCATGAAGGACCACGGCTACGAGACCATCGACCAGATGGTCGGCAAGGCGCTGCCCAGCTACACCGACTGGGGGCACCTCGACCTGAACTACGAAGTCGTCGCCGAGATCGACTCGGAGCTCTGCATTGGCTGCCAGCTCTGCGTGACCGCCTGCCGAGACGGCGCTCACGACTGCATCAGCACCGTCGAAGGGACCCGTGTCCCGGTCGTCGACGTCGAGCAGTGCATCGGCTGCAACCTCTGTCACCACGTCTGTCCAGTTCCCGAATGCTTGGAGATGGTCGAGGTCGACAACGGCAAGGAGCCCATGTCCTGGAAGGCCTACGAGGCGGCGCTCGCCCGCGGCGAGAACCCCCCACATCCCGGCAAGAGCACGCACCAGACGCATTTCTAGGGTGCCGAGTTCGTCCCGCTGCAGATGCTGACTCTCCTCGCCCTTTTCGGGGCGAGGGCCTGTCAGCTACAGGCCGCGACCAGGGTCGTGAGGACTGCCTTCATGTCGCTGGGTCGGTCGGCCGGGTTGGGCTGGAGGCAGTGGTCAATGAGCTCAGAGAGCTTGGCGACGGGGGTGGAGACGAGGTTCACCAGGGGTTTGTAACGACGATTGATCTGCGCCGTGTAGACCGCCACGGTCGTCGACCCCGTGAAGGGTAGAGTCCCCGAGAACACCTCGTAGAGCACGACCCCGAACGAGTAGATGTCGGCGCGCCGGCCGATCTCTTCGCCCATGGCTTGTTCTGGTGCCATGTACACCGGCGTGCCGATGCCCTGTCCGGTGACGGTTAGGCCCGGGTTGTCGGCGGTCAGCGCGATGCCGAAGTCCATCAGGTAGGGCACCTGGGTGACTCGTTCGATCATGATGTTGGCGCTCTTGAAGTCGCGGTGCACGATGCCTCGGTCGTGCGCAGCGGCCAGCGCCTCACCAACAGGACCCAGGACCCGCAAGCCCTCATCGAGGTTCAGCGGGCCATTTCTCTGCAGGAGGTCATGAAGCGTCACGCCGTCCACGTACTTCATGGTGAAGAAGTAGAGGCCATCGAGCAGTTCGAGGTGGTAGGCCGGCAGGATGTGTGGGTGCTCGAGGTCTCGGGTGATGAGCAGCTCTCGCTTGAAGCGTTGCAGCCAAGCCGGATCGTTGACCAAATCGCCGCGCAGGACTTTGAGCGCCAGGATCTCGCTGAGGGTGCTGTCGAGGACCTTGTAGACGTTCCCCGTCCCCCCGGTTCCCAAGTCCCCAAGGACCTGGTAGCGGCTGCGGGCGAGGATCTCCAGCGGATGTGGGCCGATCTGCTCGCGCAGCTCCGGGCTGAGGGCGCGCAGCGAGCCACTGGAATTGAACAAGATCCGCGTGGCACGGGGTCCTTCGCCGGTTCCAGTGGTCTGTCTCTCGGAATCGCCCACCACGGCGAGGTCTTCGCTTTTGATGCGAGGGATGTCTTCGTGGCGGTCGTAGTGGGTGCGCTCGAGGTGGGTGAGTTTCGTCGACTCGGGAAGCCTCGAGGTCGAGGCGTTGAGCCCCGACGTGACGCTCGAGTAGTCGGGAACCAAGGGCAGGAAGGGGGCGACCAGTTCCGCTACGACCTGCCTCGGCTTCGGCGACTCGAGCTCTTGCTCGAGCGGCCGAAAGGCGAACTCGACTTTTCGGACATCGGCGTAGCGTTGCTCAGGCCGCTCGGCCAAAGCGCGATGGAAGAAGTCGACACCCCGCTTGAGCGCCTCGCCGGGGACACCGGCGCTGGCGAGCTGCATCATCATCCCGGTCCACTGCGGCTCCCATTCGTCGGGTTGTACCGCTCCCGTCAGGAGCCTGTAGAGGATACTGGCGACCCCATAGCAGTCGGTCTGTGCGGTGGGCTCGCGGCCGCGGCGAACCTCTGGCGCGTCATTCTTGGGGGCGCGACCCAAGGGTTGGAAGCGACTGAGCAGCATGCCCTCGGTAAACCCTTCGACGCGGACATCGCCAGCCGAGTCGACAAGGACCGCTGAAGGGCGCAGCGCCGTGTGGTGAAGGTCGCCATCGAGCGCGTCGATCAGGCCGTTCAGGACGCCCCTTACGATGGTGGCTCCGACGGCGGCGGGCAGGGCCCGGGGGTCCTTTGCCCGTGCCTCGAACAGCGTCTCCAAG
Source organism: Deltaproteobacteria bacterium CG_4_9_14_3_um_filter_63_12 (assembly GCA_002789955.1). Taxonomy (GTDB): domain Bacteria; phylum Myxococcota_A; class Bradymonadia; order UBA4248; family UM-FILTER-63-12; genus UM-FILTER-63-12. Next base: position 4,850 of record PFUG01000123.1, read on the forward strand.
GTCACCGAAGGCAAGAGGGGACGGATGAGGAACGGGTGGCCGTCAGAGGACCCAATCTCATCAATGGGGACGACATAGTCGGAGTTGAGTCGGGCCTCTTTCGTGCTGATGTCACGGAAGTAGAGCACGCACTCCACGTTGGTGACGGCTTCGTCGTCGAGCGTGGTGAGAATCCGCAAGACATGAGGCTGGTCCACGGGGGCGACCAAGATGCGGGACAGCAACGGGGCCGCCGTCATCACCTCGAGAACGGTGTGTCCAGCGACAATTGCCCCTTGTTCACGCCCGTGAGTCACCGAAGCTTATCCTCACTCTCTTGAGCCACGCTACCGTGGGGATGGGAATCGAGACCTCGAGCCCCATCCTCACGATCGTCTCACCGTACCCAAAGATCAACCGCCGATCATTCCTCGTAGTAGGCGTCGGTCAGGTCCAAGCCCCGATCGATGATCGCAAACCCCTCGAGCATCTGCTCTTCGGTGATACAGAGCGGCGGGTTGCACATGAAGCTGTCCCAACGCACGAAGGTGAAGAGCCTCTCCTGTCGGAAGAACGCCGCGAGCTCATTCATGGGCTGGGAGGAGGTATTGTATTTGGCCATGGGCTCACCGGAGCTGTTCTTCTGCAGGTCCATCATCCCGAAGAGCCCGATGCAGCGGCCCTCTTTGACGCTCGGGTGTTTTTCGGTCAGGCGGTCCATCTCGGCGCGCATGACCACGCCCATCTTCGCGGCGTTTTCGATGTAGCCTTCCTCGAGGAGCACGTTGACGGCGGCGAGGCCAGTGGCCAGTGCCATGGTGTGGGCATTGTAGGTCAGCCCGCCCCAGAAAACGTTCTTGCCGAAGTGGGCGGCGATGGGATCCGAGACCCCCATGGCGCCCAGCGGGAGGTAAGAGCTGGTCAGCCCTTTGGCCATGGTGACGATGTCTGGAACGATCCCGAAATGCTCGTAGGCCATGAGCTTGCCGGTGCGGCCAAAGCCGCACATGACCTCGTCACAGATGAGCAGAATGCCGTTGCGCTCCAAGAGCTCTTTCAGTCCTTGGAGGTAGCCAGCCGGCGGCGCCAAGATGCCGTTGGTGCCGGTCACCGTCTCGATGATCATGGCGGCGATGGTGTTCGCACCTTCGTAAGTGATCACCTCCTCGAGGTACTCGAGGTTGTTGCGGGTGATCTCCTCCTCGCTGTCACCGAAGGAGTAGTTGTAAGGCCAAGGATCCATCACTCGGATAAACCCTGGCGCACCGGGCTCACTCGGCCAGCGTCGGGGATCGCCGGTGGCCTGAAGGGTCAAATTCGTTCCGCCATGGTAGCTGCGGTAGCGCGAGAGAATCTTGAACTTTCCGGAGTATAGGCGCGCGGCGCGGATGGCGTTTTCATTGGCTTCGGCGCCACCCAGAGTGAAGAAGAAGGTGTTGATGTTGCCGGGGATGATCTCGGACAGCAGCTTGCCCAGACGGGCCCGTGGCTCGGTCGCCGTGCCGGGGTAGACGTAGAGCAGCTGCCTGTCGAGCTGTTCCTTCATGGCCGCCAAGACTTTCGGGTGGCTATGGCCAATGTTGACGCTCATTAGCTGACTGTTGAAGTCCAAGAACCGTTCTTGGTCAGGCGTCCAGAAATAGACTCCCTCCGCGCGCTCGATGGGGATTGGCGCGACGGTGTCCGTCGCGGCCCAGGAGTACATCGTGTGTTTCTTGCAGAGCTCAATCATCTCTTGTGAGTTCATGGCGGTCCTTCAATAGGGTAACGGGCTCGAGATCCAGCCCGAAATGGGAATTGTAGCCATGGATGGCCGAAAGTCGTGTAAACCCGAAGAGTTGCGCGCAGGATGCGCGCAACAACTTGGCGGCTTGGAAAGCACAAAAGGCGGTAGCATGAGAGCCAGCCCTGCTGCAAGCTCCAAACGTCTGGATTCTTACTGTGTTGCGTGCGCCAGCACGAGCAGATTCGGCGACTCGTCGTCGTCGTATTCCGAGCCATCGAAGTCGCCCCAGAACTCGTCCGCTTCGAAGTCGGCGTCAGCCAAGAGCCGGGTCATGCTGTGGCGATTGTAGAACTGCCCAGCCTGCCCGAAGCGGCCCAGCTGCCCGCTGGACAGGTCGATGCAGAGGCTGCGCCGCACGAAGCTCAGATCGGCCTCGGTGGTGTATTCGTCGAGCACGAGCGCCGGATGGTCCGTGCCCAACCAGCCGTTGGGTTCGAAGCTCCAGTCGCGTTGCCCGTCCAAAGCCCCGATGTAGGCAGGGCTGAGATGCATGTCAATGAGCAGACGGCCGCCAGGACAGAGATGTCGATGGATGCCCCGCAGAATCTCTACGGCGACCTCGGCCGGGAACCCGCTCAAATGGCCGAAAATGATGATGGCGACGTCGAACTCCCCGTCGAGAGCCAGCGCTCGGACGTCGCCAAGCTCGAAGCGCACATCGTCGAGGCGCTCCTCACGGGCCTTGGCGCGCGCTCTCGCGATGGCTGTTGGGTTGATGTCGACGCCGACGACGCGGGTGCCGGCGCGGCCCATGGGGATGGCGATGCGACCATCGCCACACATGACGTCCAGCACGCGATGCCCGAATTCGAGATTGAGAACATCGCTGAGGAAATCGAGCTCCTCCCGAGTTTGCTCTGGGCTGCGCAGCCCAAGCCCAAGGAACTGGCGGCCAATGTCTTCATCGGCCCAGGGGATTTCGGTTTCATCGACGAACGCTCGCGGTCGCTTGGTCTCGCTGAAGCGTTCCAGCAGTTGTCTCAAAAGTTCGTCGCTCAAGCTTCGCTCCTCCCATCATCGGTCTCAAGTGCACGTGGTGAACTGGCGTCGACTCCACATCGCTCCAGCGACGCCGCGCTAGGCAGCAGCCAAGCCCGAAATTGGTTGGCTTGGGCGCTGCTCGGTGCCTCCGTGAGGCCGAAGGTGGTCGGTCTGTCGCCCTTGGAGTTCAGGGTCACGTTGGTCTCTCGCAGCTCCTCGTCTCGGAAGTAGTGCAGCGGGAGCGTCTGTCCGTCCTTGTACTGCTGAAGAAAAGACGTGAGCTTGGCCGCTGACACCTTCTGCCCGTCGATGGCAAGCAGTTCGTCTCCGGCCATCAGGCCCGCCTCCTGCGCGGGGCTGCCATCGAGCACGTACGCCAACATCCGGTCGTTCTCCACTCGCGCGCCCAACCAAAGCGCGTTCGAGGCTTTTTCGGAGCGCACGATGCCAAATGACTCGAGCGCACTCCAATCAAAGGGCAGCGCCGAGTGGATCGCCGTCGTGAAGAACTCAGACCAATCGCCGCCGACCACGGCTTCAATCTGCTGCTGCATGCTGCCCTCAGGGTAGCCGATGCCTTGTTGTCCGAAAGAGCTCCAAAGGAACTTCAGGACGTCATCGAGGCTTTTCTGCGACTCGGTTTGGGCGCGAATCTGCAGATCGAGCAGGAGGGCTGCCAGGCCGCCCTTCAGATAGTACGAAATGCGGGTATTTCGGACGTTGGCGTCGGGGCGATAGAGCTTGATCCAGGCGTCGAAGCTCGAGTCGGAAAGACTCTGCAGCCGGTGGCCTGGCTGCGCCTCCATCTGGCTCACCCTCTCTCCCATTTCAGCGAGGTATTCCGTGGGTGTCATCAGTCCAGCGCGAACCAAGAGCAGAGACTGGTAGTAGACCGTCCAACCTTCTGCGACCCAGAGGTCTCGTGTGTAGTTCTCCTCGAGGTAGTTGAAGGGCCCGAGCGCGTCGGTGTGGACCGCCTTCACGTTCCACACGTGGAAGTACTCGTGTGCCAACAGACTGATGAAATCGCGGTAGCCTTCTGCGTTGACCATCCCCGATCTCGGGAAGGCCATGACGCAAGAATCGTGATGCTCCAAGCCGCCCCGAGCGTCTCCCGTGTTGAAAAGGACGAAGAGGTAATGTCGGTAGGGCAACCCCCCGAACATCTCCGAGCACACTTCGACGATCTTGACGGCGTCGAGGCAAAGAGACTCCAAGGACCGAGCGCCCAGTCGACCCACGGTGAGGAACGCGTGCGGCTTGCCGGCGGCCTCGAATCGCCGGAGCTCGTGACGTTCCCCTGGGGGCAGCAAAGTCAGCGCGACGTCGACCAGCGCGTCGTAGTTGGGGACCACGAAGCGGTCTCCGACGAAGTCATCGAAGGCGGCGCTGCAGCCGAGCCAACCCGTTGGGAGGTCCAGCGTGACGGTGTGTTCGGAGTCGAGGTCCGCGTCGGTGAAGGCGAAGAGATTACTGCCGACGACAAACCCAAACCGCTCGTCCAGATAGGGAGTGCGGACGCTGAACTCTTGAGCGTCGAAGAAGGTGCGGAAGACAAAAGGCTGCGCCGCGTTGTGGACCACCCAACTGCTCTTCGCGACTTTCTCGCAGAGCAGCTGCTCTCCATGAACGGTTGTGGCGTCGGCGAGCACGATGTGCCTCGCGAACTCCCGCAGCAAATAGGAGCCGGGTGACCAGGAGGGCAGGCTGACAGTGGTCAGCGAGTCCGCAGAATGGGCCGTCAGCGTGACTTCGATTCGATGCGTCTTTGGGTCACGAATCGATACGCGGAGTTGCGGCATCTTGTTCTCCTGCCGAGTGGTAAATGTTTCCTGGGCAACGAGCCTAGGACCTGGCGGCCGACGTGCGGTCAGCAGGCCACGGGAGGCTGGAACGGCACGCCTTCGGCGTCAAATGTTTCGACTCAATGCACCCAATCTGGTGTCCCGACCATGGGAACGAAACGCACAGGGATAAGCTCTTCCCGATGAACGCCCTCCTCCTGCCGGTGCATCAGGGTGAGCTGTTGGTCCACGTCGCCCACCGGCAGGACCAAGCGACCGCCTATCGCCAGCTGCTCGACCAACGCCGGCGGTATGCGGCTGGGTGCCGCAGCGACGAGGATGCCGTCGTAGGGGCTGTGCTCGAGCCAACCTTGGTGCCCGTCGCCGACCTTGCAGGTGACCTCATAGCCCAGGTTACGCAAACGTCGCGAGGCCGCAATGGAGAGGGACTCCACGATCTCGACGCTGTAAACCTCGGCCTTCAGCGCGGCCAGAATCGCTGCCTGATAGCCGCATCCGGTTCCGATCTCCAAGACGCGAGCGCCCTCCCGAAGCTCTAGGAGCTCGGTCATCAGCGCCACGATATAGGGCTGCGAGATCGTCTGTCCGTTGCCGATGGGGAGCGGCGAGTCGTCGTAGGCTTGGTCTTGCAGGTGAGGAGGCACGAAGTGATGCCGAGGAACCTCCAGCATGGCCCGCAGAACGCGCTCGTCGGTCACCTGCCGAGCTTCGATCTGCTCACGGACCATCCTCTCCCGTTCGGCCTTCATCAGCAACTCTCCAGACGCGACCTCGGAGCCCGGCTGGTCGGCGCCCGAGGAATGGCAGGGCAAGGCTTAAGACGGTGCTTGACGGGCGTGAGGCCAAGAAACGAAAAAAGCCCTGGCGTGCCAGAGCTCTCTTCTACGGGGTGGACGGGACTCGAACCCGCGACCTTCGACGTGACAGGCCGATGTTCTAACCAACTGAACTACCACCCCGAATCACAATGGGCGCAACAGGGATTGAACCTGTGACCCTCGGCTTGTAAGGCCGATGCTCTCCCAGCTGAGCTATGCGCCCTCTCGGTTGTCAGCCCGAGTAGCCTGCGACGTCACAGCTCAGTGACGCAAGCGAGGCGGGAAACTACGTGAGGTCGATCCTAAAGTCAAGCTAGAAAAATGAAATAGGACGGGAAGAGAGTGGGTCGTCACACGCGCCGAACGGCTGTCGAGATGAAAGGAAGCGTCACGTGAGAGCAACGCCGTAGGCTGAAAACTGGAACACTCAGGATGCATTTTCCCCAGTTGTCCACGCGCTTTGAACCCCGCTTGCTTGTGGCAGTGCTCAGGCTTCGCTGGCCGCGTCCGCGGGCTTTGTCAGGAGCTCCTTCGTCGGCTCTTTTTGGAGCCGGATATCTGGCGGCATCAGTGGCTTCAACAAGGCGATCTTGAAGGCCTCGACGTCTTCCAGGTTCAACACGTGCAGCAGCACCTCATCCATATGCTCGACAAAGATGATCTCGATCTGCTTGCGCACGCGCTTCGGGATATCGCGCAGGTCGCGTCGGTTCTCTTTCGGAGCGATCACCAACTTGATCCCACCACGGTGTGCGGCGAGCACCTTCTCTTTCAGCCCGCCGATCGGGAGCACTCGCCCGCGCAGCGTGATTTCCCCGGTCATGGCCACATCCTTGCGAACTGGGATGCGGGTTAGAGCCGAGACGATGCTGGTTGCCATGGTGATACCGGCCGAAGGCCCATCCTTCGGGATGTGATCGCCAGGGAAATGGATGTGGATGTCGACCTTGGCCGCGAAGTCGGGGCTGAGGTCGAGGTTGATGGCGCGCGAGCGCACGTAGCTCATGGCCGCTTGTGCCGACTCCTGCATCACGTCTCGCAGCTGGCCGGTTAGGATCAGCTTGCCCTTGCCGGGCATGATCCCCACCTCGTTCTTGAGCATGGTGCCACCGAACATGGTCACGGCGAGGCCGTTGGTCATGCCGATCTCATCGCGTTCCTCGACCTGCTTTTGCTTGTGCTTGTAGGGGCCAAGGAACTTCGGGACCATTTTGGAGGTCACCTTGAAGGTCTGCTCCTTGCCGTTCTTCACCACATCACAGGCGATCTTGCGCGAGACTGCGGAGATCTCGCGCTCGAGCGACCGCACTCCTGCCTCCATCGTGTAGTGGTTGACGATGGTTCGAATGGCGCTGTCGGTAAAGCGAACGTCGACGTTCTCGATGCCGTTGGCCTCGCCCTGTTTGGGGATCAAGTAGACGCGGGCGATGTTGAGCTTCTCGAATTCGGTGTAGCCAGCGATCTCGATGATCTCCATGCGGTCGTTGAGAGGGATGGGGATCGAGTGGAGGTTGTTGGCGGTCGCGATGAACATGACCTTGGACAGGTCGTAGTCCAAATCGAGGTAATGGTCGTTGAACACGGAGTTCTGTTCGGGATCGAGCACCTCGAGCAACGCGCTCGAGGGGTCGCCCCGAAAATCCATGCTCATCTTGTCGACTTCATCGAGGAGGAAGACCGGGTTGTTACTGCCGGCTTTCTTGACGCTCTGGATGATCTTGCCGGGCAGCGCGCCGATGTAGGTCCGTCGATGGCCGCGGATCTCGGCCTCGTCGCGCACGCCACCCAGGCTGATGCGCACGAACTTTCGACCCGTCGCACGAGCGATGGAGCGGGCGATCGAGGTCTTGCCGACACCGGGAGGCCCGACGAAGCAGAGGATCGGCCCCTTGAGCTGCCGAACCAGGGCCTGAACGGCCAAGTACTCGACGATTCGCTCTTTGGGTTTCTTGAGGCCGTAATGGTCGTCGTTGAGGATCTTTTCGGCCTCGACGATGTCCATCTTGTCTTGCGTCAGGTCGAACCAAGGCAGGCTCAGGATCCAGTCGATGTAGTTGCGAACGACGGTCGCCTCAGCGCTCATTGGGCTCATCATCTTGAGCTTGCGCAGCTCCTTCTTGACCTTGACCGTCGCCTCCTTGGACATCCGCTTCTTTTCGATCTTGGCCTCGAGCTCTTCGATCTCGTTCTTGAACTCGTCGCGCTCCCCGAGCTCCTTCTGAATGGCCTGCATCTGCTCGTTCAGGTAGTACTCTTTCTGGGTCTTCTCCATCTGCTTCTTGACCCTCGAACGGATCTTCTTCTCGACCTGCAGGATCTCGATCTCGGCCTGCATCAGCTCATAGAGCTTCTCCAGCCGGGTCTTGGGATCCTCGGTCTCGAGGATCTGCTGCTTGTCGTTGAGCTTCAGGGAGAGATGAGCGGCGATCGTGTCAGCGAGCCGCGGCGCCTCGTCGATGGCTGAGACCGACGCCAGCATTTCAGGCGGGATGCGCTTGTTGAGCTTGACGTAGGCCTCGAACGTCATGCGAATGGTCCGCATCAAGGCTTCGAGCTCCTGAGACTGCTCGCCCGCCTCGCGGAGCTCGTCCACTTCGCAGAGGAAGAACTCGTCGCTGGGAATGTAGCGCCGCACGCGGGCGCGCCGCTTCCCCTCGACCAGCACTTTCACGGTGCCGTCAGGGAGCCTCAGCAACTGGATGATCGCGCCGATCGTCCCGACCGTGAAGATGTCGTCGGGAGTGGGGTCGTTGGTCTTCGCTTTCTTTTGCGCGCTGAGCAGGATCTCTTTGTCCTTGCTCATCGCTTCGCCCAGGGCGTTGATCGATTTTTCACGGCCCACGAAGAGCGGCACCACCATGTGTGGAAACACGATGATGTCCCGTAGGGGCAACAACGGAAGGAGGCGCGCGCGCCGTCCGGTGGGATCCTTCTTGTCGTCGTTTCGATTGAAAAACATTCGATACCCAGTGCGTTTGTGGTCGAAGCAAGTGCAGCGGCGAAATGGATCGACGCCGTCTGGAGCTGCCTCACTCAGCAGCTCTCCGAATCAGGTTTTTCCCACCTCATCACAGATGACGATGGGACTGGCATGGTCGGCGATGACCTCAGGGGTGATGATGATCTCTCTCACCGACTCGTCGCCAGGAATTTCATACATTGTGTCGAGCATCGCATTCTCGAGGATCGTCCGCAAGCCCCGTGCGCCGCCCCGCTGCTTCAGCGCATGCTTGGCGATGACTTGGAAGGTCCCTTCCGCGAACTTCAGCGTCACCCCGTCCATGGCGAGCAGCTTTTGATACTGCTTGATCAGTGCGTTCTTGGGGGTCGTGAGGATCTGGATCAACGATTCTTCGTCGAGCTGGTGCAGGGTCGCGACGACGGGCAGGCGGCCGACGAACTCGGGGATCAGGCCGTATTTCAGGAGGTCTTCGGGCTGCACCAATTCAAGCAGCTCGCCGACTTCCTTCTCTTCGCGCTTGCGGATCTCTGCGCCGAAGCCCAACGAACGTTGTCCGAGACGCTGCTCGATCACCTCGTCAAGCCCGTTGAAGGCGCCGCCGACGATGAACAGGATATTCGTCGTGTCGACCTGCAGAAAGTCCTGTTGAGGGTGTTTGCGTCCGCCCTTCGGGGGAATCGAGGCGGTGGTCCCCTCGACGATCTTCAGCAGTGCCTGTTGCACCCCCTCGCCGGAGACGTCTCGAGTGATCGACGGGTTGTCGGTCTTGCGTGCGATCTTGTCGATCTCGTCGATGTAGATGATGCCTTTGCAGGCCAACTCGATGTTGTGGTCCGCGGCCTGTACGAGGCTGACGATGATGTTTTCGACGTCCTCACCGACGTAGCCCGCCTCCGTGAGGTTCGTCGCATCGACGATCGCAAACGGCACGTTGAGGATACGCGCCAACGTCTGAGCGAGCAGCGTCTTGCCAGTGCCCGTGGGGCCGATGAGCAGGATGTTGCTCTTTTGCAGCTCCACTTCATCGGCCGAGACCTTGGATTCGATCCGCTTGTAATGGTTGTGAACGGCGACCGCGAGGGTCTTCTTGGCGCGCTCCTGGCCGATCACGTAGTCGTCCAAGACGGCCTTGATCTCGACAGGTTTCGGCACCTTGGTCACCTTCTGGAGGCTGTCCTCTCGGCTCACCTCCTCGACGATGATTTCATTGCACAATCCAATGCACTCATCGCAGATGTACACCGTCGGCCCAGCAATGAGCTTCTTGACCTCTTTCTGCGTCTTCCCACAGAAAGAGCAACAGAGATTCCCTCCGTTCGACTTTTGGGCCAACTGAACCTCCGCTCGGGCGTGACGACTAACGCCGACTACTCGACGGTCTTGTCTCGCGGGGCGATGACTTGGTCTACGATTCCATACGCTTGGGCCTCTTCCGCCGACATGAAGTAGTCGCGGTCCGTGTCCTTCTCGATCTTCTCCTTGGACTGGTTCGTCGCCTGCACGAGAATCTCATTGAGCTTGCGACGCATCCCGAGAATCTCGCGGGCTTGGATGTCAATGTCGGTGGCTTGTCCGCTGATTCCGCCCATGATCATGGGCTGGTGAATCAAGATACGGCTGTTGGGCAGCGCCAAACGGCGTCCTTTTGTTCCCGCGGCCAACAACACGGCCCCCATGCTTGCGGCCTGGCCTACGCAGATCGTCGAAACCGTGCAGCGGATGTGTTGGATCGTGTCATAAATCGCCAGGCCCGCGGTCACCGAACCCCCTGGGCTGTTGATGTAGAGCTGAACCTCTTTGTCTGGGTCCTCGCTCTCCAAGAACAACAGCTGCGCAATGATGCTGTTGGAAACTTGGTCCGATACTGGGGCGCCGAGGAAGATAATCCGATCTTTCAGAAGGCGGCTAAAAATATCCGAGACGCGTTCGCCACGATGGGTCTGCTCGACGACGTATGGAATGAAACTCATGACTCTCTCCTTGCCTGGTCGGCGCGAAACGCCGTCTCAGGGGGCTGTGTGCTGGTTCTCTTCGTAGATTGGTTCGTCAGACGCCTGACTCACTTCTGTAGACGCCAAGACCCTTACTCGTCGCAGCTCGCCTTTGCCTTCTCCTCTGCGGGAGCTTCGATCTCGACAACCTTTGCACGCTCCACCAAGAAAGCCAGCGTTTTTCCCTGCCGAACTTCTTGATTGAGTACTTCCGCCATCTCAGGAGTGCTGTAGCGTCGCCGCAGGTTGGCAACCTGAACGCCCATGCGCCCCGCTCGACGCTCGATGTAGTCCTGTCGGTCCCTCTCACCCACTTCGATCTTTTCGGCCGCAGCGATCGCCTCGAGGATGACTCCGTTCTGCACATTGGTGGAGACTTTTTTCGTTAAGGTGTCATCAAGGTTGTCGAGCAGCTCGGGGAGGCGGTCGGCCGGCAGACCCATGCGGAGGAGGTGCTGACCTTGTTCCACCTTCTCCTGTTCGACTCGGCCCGCGATGTAGCCCAGCGGCAACTCGAAGGTATGGGCCTCACGCAGCTTGAGCAGCAGCTTCTCTTGGATGGCTTCCTGCCTCAAGTACTCGAGCTCCTTCTCTTTGTACTCGCGAATCTTCGCCTTCAACTCCTCGAGGGTCTCGACTGTGCCGTCGACTCTCTTGGCGAACTCGTCGTCGAGCGCCGGCACAACCCGCTTGCGGATGGCTGTGGGCGTGACGCTGATGCGAACCGTTTCCTCGGACTCCACGGACTCTTTGACCTCGACCTCGACGGTCTCTTCAAGCTTCTTCCCGAGCAACGCTTGACTCACCCCCAAAAAACCAAAGCGATCCGTGCCGATCTCGAAGGTATCATCCGCCGACGTGTAGCGGTCAGGTCCGCCGGGCACGACAGTGGTGTACGCGACGGTCAACAAATCCCCGTCCTCGATGAAGTCGCGTCCGTCGACATTCACGACCGTCGTATAAGACTCCTGGAGTCTTTGCAGCTCCAACTCGATGGCGCCCTCGGAGACGGACTCCGTCGTGTGGGCAACCTCGATCCCCAAGTAATTCGTTGCCTCGATGGTCGGCCTCACTTCGAACTCGACCTCGAACGCGAACCCGCCGTCCTCTGTTTGCCCATTGGTGATTCGATAGGGAGACATGTGGATGATATCGGGGATCCCATCCAGCACCTCGCGCAGCGTCACCTGCGCCAAGTGTTGCACGGCTTCCATTCGGATCTTGCCACCATACATCTTGCGAATGACCCCGACAGGCACTTTCCCGGCCCGAAACCCTCTGAGCTTCGTCGTTTTGCAAAGCGCAGCAAGGCTCTTCTTTTCCTCGCCGCCCAAGGCCTCGCCAGGCACGACGACCGAGACATGGCGCAAGATTGGTCCCTTCTCACTCACCTCAAAGCTCATCGTCTAGCCTCATTCATCGATAAAATGGTGGTTCGCCGCAGCCCAAGGCGGGCCCACAGCGCTCTTCGGTTCTGTATCTATTCAGGCACACACTCGCCGGCATTGCCGTCGTTGCCTGATATTCTGAGCTCGCCTTTTGCGCGCACTCGGTCCAGTCGTGGTTTGGCTCGGCGCGACCGCGCTGAACCGCGTGACACTAGAGAATCGCCCTGTGGGCGTCAAGACGAGTTCGGTCAGCAGGCGCACGTCACGCTCGTGACGCGGGATGAGGACGCTTGACACGGCCGGTAATTTGCGGTCTCCGCTGCCAGAAGGAGACGCGACGATGGACACAAGAACGATCGAGTCCTTGGAGAGCAAGCAGGCGGAGCTACGAGAGGCAATCAGCCGTGGAGCAGACATGCGGCCCGGCTCGCTGGTCGAGCGCTACCGGCGCTGCGGCAAGCAGGGCTGTCACTGTGCCGGCGAAGGCGAGCGCGGCCACGGGCCGAGCTGGTCGCTCACGCGCGAGGTCGTGGGCAAGACCGTCACCAAGGTGATCCCACCGGATGCCGTCGATGCGACCCAGGCGCAGATCGCAGAGCACAGACGTTTCCGGGCCACGGTGCACGAACTCGTGGAGACGAGCGAACGCTTGTGCGAGGCGCGCCTCATGCAGGATGGTGCTGCCTCGGATGAGGCGGAAAAAAAAGGAACTTCAGAAAGGCCCTCACGGCGGAAGTCGTCGCGGAGATCGACGCGCTCGTAGGCGCGCCCGTCGAGCAGTGGGACTTGGAGGCGATCGAAGTCGCCGCGTGGCGGGAGGCGCTGCGCATCGCAGGCCTCGCCGTCGGCTGCCGCTTCAATGCGGACCACTCCGACCATGCGGGACCCTCGCTGGCCTGTCCCTGTGGAGGGCTGGCACGCTACGCTGGACGGCGCCCAAAGACGTTCACGAGCGCGCTTGGGGACCTCGTTCTCGAGCGCGCTTACTTCCACTGTGACAAGTGCCGTAGCGGCTTCTGCCCTCGAGACCGGACGCTCGGCCTCGACGGCGGCTCGCTGTCACCGCACGTGCTACGCATGGTCGGGATCGTTGGAGCCCGCGTGAGCTTCGAGGAAGGTCACGGACTGCTGGACGAGCTCGCCGGCGTCGGCGTCTCGACCAAGCAGGTCGAGCGCGAGGCCGAGCGGCTGGGACGCGAAATCGCCTAAGACGAACGGCGCACCGTCGAGCCCGAGACGGACCGCGAGCTCCCGCCGACGCTTACCTCGGCATGGACGGCACCGGCATCCCGATGCGCAAGAGCGAGACCGAGGGGCGCGCCGGCAAGCCGGAAGACGGCTCGGCGAAAACCCGTGAGGTCAAGCTCGTCACCGTCTGGAGTGCAGAAGGGCGCGACAAGGACCACGTCCCCGTCCGCGACGACGGCTCGAGCACGTACTCGGCCGCTATCGAGAGCGCCGCGACGCGCGACGCCGACAAGGAGCCCTCCGAGTTCGCCCGACGCGTGGTTCGCGAGGCTTCGAGCAAGCCCCGCGCCGCGTCGTCCTCGGCGACGGCGCCGCGTGGATCTGGAACCTCGCCGCCGAGCAATTCCCGGACGCCATTCAGATCCTCGACCGCTTCCACGTCAACGAGCACCTCTCCGACGGCGCCAAGGCGATCTATGGCCGCGACGGCATTTTGCACAAGGAGTGGGCGCACCAGCGCTGCACGGAACTCAAGGCCGGGAAGATCGACGACGTGCTGGCCGCACTCGCCGTCCACTCGTCCTGCGAGGAGGCACAGGAATGCGCGAGTACATCCGCAAGAACCTTGACCGCATGCGCTACGGCGAGTTCCACGCGGCCGGCCTTTGCACCTCCACCGCCGTTGTCGAGTCCGGCTGCAAGCGGTTCGTCGGCCTGCGTCTGAAGAACGGCGGCATGTTCTGGACCGTCTCTGGGGCCAACGCCATCATCGCGCTGTGCTGCTGCCTCCCCAGCCATCGCTTCGAGGACTTCTGGGAGCAGCGCGCAGCCGCATGACCGGGCCGCTTCTCACTTTCCTGACGTGCGCCCTCAATCGCCCCCCGTCGCGTCGGCGCGGCAATGCGACGTGCAGGACGCGGCGCCAATGGGTGAGGTCATTCGGGAGCAAGAGGGTCTCAGACCCCCATCCACCCGCCCTCGGCGTGGTGTCGCTCGGCGAAGTCTCGGGCCACGAAATACGAGAGGCGGGACTC
>PFUG01000123.1:18857-40994 GCA_002789955.1 Deltaproteobacteria bacterium CG_4_9_14_3_um_filter_63_12
GCGCGTCTACCAATTCCGCCACTCTCGCTCGAACGTGATCAAAAAAAACGGCGAGCCACAATGGACACGCCGTTTCTTTGGACTGAGTGGGTGTAGAAGGAATCGAACCTTCAACCTACGGATTAAGAGTCCGGTGCTCTGCCAGTTGAGCTATACACCCAGGTTACACCTCCGTCTTACGGGAGTTGTTTGCGAAATACACTCGGCAGGGCTCGAACCTGCGACCTACGGATTCGAAGTCCGTCGCTCTATCCAGCTGAGCTACGAGTGCACAGGTGGGTAAGGGGGCTCGAACCCCCGACCTCCGGGACCACAACCCAGCGCTCTGACCAACTGAGCTATACCCACCATAGGGCCCTCATAGGGTCTTGCCCCTGCTGAGGACCGGGACGATTATCATGACAAAGAACCCGTGTCAACACCCTGTTGCGCTTTCCGGAGCCCTCGACCCAATACGCCCGGCAGGGCTCGAACCTGCGACCTACGGATTAGAAGTCCGTCGCTCTATCCAGCTGAGCTACGGGCGCGTACCGCCACCTTTGCTGCTCGAACTAAAGTGCGACGAGCAGGGCCTGGAACGGTTTTCCTTCATCGGACTTCGCTTGCTTCCCAGAACCGAGGTGGCTCAGTGCGAGCCACCTCACACGTCCTTGCTCGCGATCGGGGCGATAGGATTCGAACCTACGACTTCCGGCACCCAAAGCCGGCGCGCTACCAGACTGCGCCACGCCCCGTCCCGACCGAGACTCAGGCTCGCTCGAAGACGCAGCCATATAGCCCAACCCACCCAAGAAATCAAGAACAGAAGCGCACACCCAGCGATGCACACAGGGGCAACAACGCAACTCGCCGTGGTGCGTGACACGACACCCCGCTCTTGTTAATCACCTCCCTGTCCTCAGAGACGCGTCCCGACCAAACGACCCAATGGAGACCTCAGTTGACCGAACATCTTGATTCTCGTAGCGACGGCAGACGCGGAGACCAGCTCCGCCCCGTGGATTTCAACCTCGACTTCATCATCCACCCAGCCGGCAGCGTGCTGGTCTCGTTTGGGCAGACCCGCGTTCTCTGCAACGCCTCCGTACAGAAGGATGTTCCTCGCTGGATGGCGGGCAAGGGCCGAGGCTGGGTGACCGCCGAATACGACATGTTGCCGTCTGCGACTCATACCCGTGGGCAAAGACGGACCGCCAGCCCCAACGGACGCGCCATGGAGATCCAACGGCTCATCGGCCGCTCCCTCAGAGCGTCAATTGACTTGGACCGGCTCGGCGAGAAGAGCATCGTCATCGACGCCGACGTGATTCAAGCCGATGGGGGCACGCGCACCGCCGCCATCACCGGTGGCTTCGTGGCGTTGGCCGTCGCCTGTGCCCGGCTCGTCGCCGCCGGCGAGATCGCCGAGATGCCGCTCACTCGAGCGGTGGCTGCGGTGAGTGCAGGCATCGTCGATGGGAAACTCGCCCTGGATCTGCATTACGACGACGACGTCCGAGCGGACGTGGACCTCAACCTGGTCATGACCAACGACGGCAACTTGGTCGAGATTCAGGGAACTGGCGAGAAAACCTCCTTTTCGCCGACCCAGCTCACGGAGCTCGTCGAGCTCGCCGCGGGAGGGTGTGAGCGGCTGTTCCAGATGCAGGCCGCCGCGCTCGCCGGCTATCCAGCCGCCGCTTACTTGTGGGAAAGGCAGTCATGATCGATTTCGACCTGATCCTCGCCACGGGTAACCCCGACAAGAAGGCCGAGCTCGTCGACGCGCTCGCGCACCTGGTGCTGCCGATCATCGAGCCCCCGTACTCACTAGCTCCAGAAGAGACCGGTGACACCCTCTTCGACAACGCGCTGCTCAAGGCCCGGGCTTATGCCGAGACCTTCGGTATTGCCGCGTTGGCTGACGACTCGGGCCTCGAGGTCGATGCCCTCGGGGGGGCGCCTGGCGTCTACTCCGCACGATACGGAGGCACGCCACCAGCCGGGATGACGCAGTATCAACACAACAACGCGAAGATTCTGGCGGCGCTCGCGCGCTCCGAGCAACGCACCGCTCGATTCCGGTGTGTGATCGCGGTGGTGGCGAAAGGCGCCGACCTAGAGCGGCTGACCGAGAACGAAGCCCGTTTGCCCGAAGGGGTCAGATTGGTCTCGCTCGACGATGGCTGGGTCGTGCTCGCCGCAGAGGGCACCACCGAAGGGGTGCTGTTGCGCGAAGCCAAGGGCGTGGCAGGTTTTGGCTACGATCCGCTCTTCCTCTCGGACGAGCTAGGGGTGACCTTTGCTGAGGCGTCCAAAGAAGCGAAGCGTGCGGTGAGTCACCGCGGAAAGGCGCTTAGGAGGCTCATACAGGCGCTCGAGTTCGCGAACCTTGAGACGGCTTGAGCGGACTCGCGCGCTGGGGCGCAGCTGGCTCGTTTCGAGCCGCTGCGTCCCAGCGCGCGATCGGATTCGGCCTACTGCATGGCGATGGCTTGATGCCGGTCGGCGGCCAGCTCTTCGTCGAACCCCTCGATGGCGTCGAGAAGCGCGTCGACATAGAGAGCCTGTCGGTTTGGTTCGATGACGGACAGGCCCTCCTCTGAATGGGTCAAGAAGCCCAACTCGATCACCACGGCGGGTACGTTCGCTCGGCGCAAGACGGTGTAGTTGCCGCGCTTGACCCCCCTGTTGGTGCTGTCGAAACGTGTGCTCAAAGCGCTCTGCACAAGCTCGGCGAATTCACGGGCGCGCTCGGCGGCCTCACGGCGCTGGGCACAGCGCTGCGGGAGGTCCGGCAGGATCTCGAGGAAGCCCTGCAAGAAACCATGCTCGAGAGAGATCGTGGGAGACAGATCCGCAACCCAGTAGGTCTCGAAGCCGACGGCGTTTGGATTGGGCGCGGCATTCAGGTGCACGCTGATGAAGAGGTCGGCGTCGAGCGCGTTGGCGACTTCGATGCGCTCACTTAGGCCCAAGTCCAAGTCCGATGAGCGGGTCAGCACCACCTCGACATCTGGATATTCTTGCCGCAGGCGATCCGCCAAGTGCATTGCGATGGGCAACGTCAGATGCTTCTCGTGAATCTCGCCGATGCCCAAAGCCCCCTCATTGCTTCCACCATGACCGGGGTCGATCACGATGCGGCGCAGGGCCGGCGGCCACAAGCGCCGAGTTTCGAGGCGCGCGCCCACGATGCCTTGCACGCCAGAGCGCGCCACCGCTGACGCTGGGTCGAGCCCTGCGTGCGCCGTCGCGGAGACGCCAAACAGCGCCACGAGAAGGGGGGCAAACACAGCGAACGATACACATTTCGTAGACATTAGCACCTCCCGTCGACCGGCACCGTGTGTAGGTGCGAGCACTACAGGGAGGCTATCAGGACTCTAGAGGCGGTCCAGAATCGGTACTTGCCTACTGCTCGACGATAATGAATTCGACGCGACGGTTGGCCGCACGGCCCTCTTCGCTGTCGTTGCTGTCGATGGGTCGGTCCTCCCCGTAGCCGACGGCGCTCATTCGAGAGGCTTCGACGCCGCGACCGGTGAGGTATGTGAGCACCGAGCTCGCCCGCCCTTGTGAGAGTTTTTGGTTGTAGTCGGCCGGCCCTTCGGCGTCGGTGTTGCCCTCGATGCGTACCTTCATGGTCGGGTGTTCGATGAGGGCGTTTCCCACGTCGTTGAGCAACTCATGGCTGTCGGGGAGAATGGTCACGTCGTCGAAGGCAAAGTGGATCTTCTCTTTGAGCTCGATCTTCTGGTCGGTGATGATGATGAGGACATCAGGGCACCCATCTTCGTCTTGATGACCGTCGAAGTCCTCAGGTTCAAGTGGGCATTGGTCATCGACATCATAGATGCCATCGACGTCGTTGTCGGCATCTGGGCAGCCGTCATCGTCCGCGAACCCGTCGAGGTCCTCAGCGGCGAGGGGACAGGTGTCGAAGGAGTCGGCCATGCCGTCGCTGTCGTTGTCTGGGTCGGGACAGCCGTCTAGGTCTTGGAAGTTGTCGTGGTCTTCGGGCTCGTAGGGGCACTCGTCCTGCGCATCGGGAACCGAGTCTTCGTCTTTGTCATCCTTGAGGTCAGGGCACCCGTCAGTGTCCAGGGCCCCATCCTTGTCTTCTGGCAGGGTAGGGCAGAGGTCCTTCGAGTCGAGGATTCCGTCGCCATCGCTGTCCCGGTCATCAGGGCAGCCATCCTCGTCCTGGTCACCGTCGAAGTCTTCGAGTTGGTCAGGGCACTTGTCCTTCGCGTCGGCGATGCCGTCGCCGTCTTTGTCTTTGGCCACAGCCCAGAGCGGTGCGAGGAGGAGCAGCAGCACGGCGAGAAGCCCAGCCAGCGGTGGTCGAACCCGCAGCCAGGGATGGCGGAGAGTCGTGCAAACGCGAAGGGTCGCTCGCCGGAAGCACGCAACAACAGCGAATTCGGCGCGGCGACTATGGCAGCCTGACATGTCGACCTCTACGGTTCGGCAAACTCGCCAAACGGGAGAGCTCGCCTCAGAACTGGATGAAAGGTCCGACGTTCACGTCGAAATGGAACGTGAAGTTCGGGAAGTGGATCGGCGTGTAGACATCGAACTGCAGGCCAAAATTCTCATGAAGTGTGAGCATGTAGCCGATATTGAAGCCGACGTGAACGGGCCCCTCGGCGCGTACGATGTCTTTGAAGTTGTTGAACTCGGGCCCGAGATTAACCACGTACGCGGCATCGCCCCAGCCCACTCCGAATCCGGTGTAGAAGCGATTGGGCTCATCGGGCAGGATGAAGTAGCGCAGCTTCGCCCCGATCATGAGAGCGGGTTCGATGATTTGGTAGCGAGTGTAGAGGCCGATCTGCAGCTCCTTGATCACATTGAACAGCACCTCTCCATTGACGTGGAATGGCGCGGGCGCGATGCCGGCCTTAACGCCTTCGAAGCGGCTCGGATCAAACGATTCGCCGTAGCATGCTGCGGTCGTTGGGCAGCGTTCGGCATCTCCATTGGCGAAGCCGATGCCGGTGCCGGCGCTCAGCAGGACATGGACGATGGGGCGCTTCGAACCAGGCAGCTCACAGGTGCCGATGACCGTCACATTGATGGGTTCAGAGCGGGAGCCCACTGAAGCCACGACGGCTTGCTGGCGATTCTGGACCTCGAGGTAGTAAGCGATGGTTGGCGAGGTGGTTGCCTCGATGGGGATTTCGGCGTTGAAGATCTCTGGGTCACTGGGATTGGGCTGCAGCTCAACCGACTCAAAGCGCTCGGAGTCGCTTGGGCGATAGTGAAGGTAGGCGCGGTAGGCCTCGGGATCTGCCGGCACACTGGCGCTGATGGCGATCGGCTGGCAGGCGTCAGCGACGGCCAAAGCGTTGTGGCGCAAGCGCACGTCACCGTGTTTGACGGTATTGTTATTGTTGTTGTTGTTGTTGTTGTTGTTGCCGCCATTCTTCGGCTCCGGCACGATCTCCCGAGCGTTCTTCAGGATGACCTCGATCTCATCGGTCTTGTAGTCATCGGGGATCTGCACGTTGTAGTCGATGCTGATCGCCTTTACGAACTCATCGAAGGTCTTGTCATTGGCGACGGCCAGCGCGGTATCCTTGAAGCGTGCGTGGAAGAGAAAGCCTTTCGCGAGGTAGACCTTGGCCACAAGGGGATCTTCAATCCCGGCCGCCTTTGCCACTTCGATGGCTTGGTCGAACTTCTCCTCGGCAGTGTCATACTCGAAGAAATCGTAGGCTTCGAGACCGGCCGTATAGAGTAGTCTGACCTCGGTCAGCGTGTCGTTCTGCGCCATCGCCGCGGTCGGAACGAGCAAGCCGGCCAGCAACAAGAGCACACCCGCAGTACGCGTCGTAGCGCTCGAGAAGCGAGCCAGAGCTGCGGGCATCTGAACAGAGGAGACTTCCAGCATCTGCTGTCGATTGAGTGCGTTCATGAGCGTCATGTGCCGAGCGGTGAGCGGGGGCGTCGAAATGTCGAAGGTGCTGTGGTGGCCGGGAATCGCTGCGAAGTTTAGATTTCGGCCGTTTGGAGTGTTTTGCCCCGAGGGCAGTTGGCTGCCGCCGGGGCAAATCTCATTCTCGCGAGCATACCAAATGAGCGACGGGTCTAGTCCGTGTTGCTCGTGATGACGAAGTCTACGCGTCGGTTGTTGGCGCGTCCTTCTTTGGTGTCGTTGGTGTCGATGGGGCGGTCCTCGCCATACCCGACCGCGACCATACGACTCGCGTCGATTCCACGGCTAATGAGCTCGGTGCGAACGCTGTTTGCGCGACCATCGCTGAGCTTCTGGTTGGACTTATTCTTGCCCTCGGAGTCGGTGTGTCCTTCGATTCGGACCGTGATGGTTGGGTTGGAGGACAGCAGTGACGCGATCTCGTCGAGGAGCGGTTCGCTGCGAGGCAGGACCTTGGTTTTGTTCGTCGCGAAGTAGACAGGCTCCTTGAGTTCGATCTTGTCTTTCTTGAGGACGATGAGGGTTCGCTCTTCGGGGCAGCCGTCGGAGTCCTCGTCGTTGTCGTAGTCTTCGGGATCGTTGGGGCAGGTGTCGGCAACGTCTGGGATCTTGTCGTTGTCGTTGTCGATGTCAGGGCAGCCGTCCTCGTCCTGGAACCCGTCCATGTCTTCGGGGTCGTCGGGACACTGATCGCTGAGCTTGCACTCGAACTTGTCGAGCAGACCCTTCTCGGCGACCCAAGGATCGCAGATCTTGTCCTTGTCGTTGTCGGCGTCTGGGCAACCCTCGATGTCCTCGAACCCATCGAAGTCCTCAGGGTCGAGCGGGCAGCGGTCGTCGTTATCCAAGATCCCGTCGCCGTCCTTGTCGAGCTCGATGTCTGGGCAACCGTCCTCGTCGCGGTCGCCGTCGAAATCCTCCGGCTGGTCGGGGCACTGGTCGACTTCGTCGAGGTACCCATCGCCATCCCGATCCGAAGCCACCACGACCTGCACGTCTTGGCATTCCTGCGCACGGCTTTCGAGGTCGGCCTGCTCGGAGTACTTCGCCGAATACAGAAGGTGCTCTTTGGCCCGCCGCAGGTTGCCCTGACTAAGCTCCCACTCGGCAAACTCGGCGTGGCTCTCGGCCAGCGCCAGCTCCTTTGGGGTGCAGCGGTAGGCGCGATTACGCATGTCCTCGATCTGCTTTACGATCTGCTCTTGCTGGACGCGGAGCTTGGTGCCGCTCATACAGCCCGACGCAAACAGCAGTCCGATCACGGCCACGAAGACGGCGAGCAGACATCGGTTTATGGAGATTCCTTGCATGACGCTCCTCAAGGTACTGATGCGCGTGAGACCGGCTCGGGATCGGCGGATATGCCAGATCACTGCGAGATCGCGCTCGTGGGGGGACCAACCCAGGGATCCGTGTTGGCCTTCGTACGCGCTTTATCCGCGAAATCCTTGGCGGCTTCCGCGTAGCTGCGGGATTTTCCGAACTCAGAATAGCCCCACTCTTCGTTCGCTTTGCGCAGCAACTCCTGCGCTCGGTAATACTCGTAAGGCGCCTTCGTGGTCGCATTGACCGCTTCAGCCTCCTTCAGCGCGTTCTCGGCTGACATGATGTCGGCGGTCGACCAGATCGGTCCGACGCATCCCATCATCAGCAGGGCGATCAAGGAGATCAGGACGGGCACCGCAAAAACGCTTCTAAAACTCATAATGAGCCTCGAGGACTGTCACTAATAAAAGGATTCGCTCAATCGCTCCGTCTAACAAACGACCACCGAAGTGTCAAGAATACCTGATGGGACCATATGTTACGCCAAACTACGGCGCGTCTTCGCTCGCTGAAGCACGACCGACAATTATCCCTCACTCGGACTGAAACCCAACGGTCTTAGAAAACCGTGTCATCATCTCGAAAACCGCAGTGTCCTCGCGTTCGGCTTCGGACCATCCCAAGATCACGATCATTCGACCGTTGCGACGGTCGAAGGCGATGCACGAATAAAGCGTCTCCTCCCCATCTGGACCGGTCGCGCTGTGCCTCGAGCCGTTGACCTCGACCCAGTCCTCGACGTCCATTGCGCAGCTGCGAGGCTGGCTCGCGAGCAGCAACATGTTCCGAGCCGTGAAGAACGCGTCGAAATAGGTCGCCTCCAGCTTCGCCAGTTTGTGGGTCGATAGAGGCACCGCCACCATCTTCGCGTCGATCAGCCCCAAACTTAGCCAGTCCCCATCCGCTGAATGTAGGGCGTACACTCGCGTGTTCACACCCGACGGGAAATCGTAGTGGGACAACTCCCAACCCTCTGGCGCTCCGAACACGAAGTCGTTCCAGCGCTCCTCGCCAGCATGCCCCGCCACCGGCAAGAGCCCGACGACCGCGATGAGAACGACAAAAACCGAGGTTTTCAGCAGGACATTCATGCACTTTGCTCAGCGTGATGACGACGATGTCCACGTGACTATAGGGGCGGACGCTATGGCGATCCAGGTCCAGCAGGGACACGTATCCGGCGTCGAACCACTCGCCGCCATAGATGGCAGAGGGTCGTGCTAATCCAAAGGTTACAACAACGCGACGAACTCACCTTGCGACGTACTCCTGTCGCCGATACAGTCTCTCGTCCTTACAGCCCGCCGACTTTGAGGCCCGTATGAACGCTCTTCGAGAGAGGTTGAGTCATCACGTCGAACGGCCCCAATCCGAGCTCGACGCCGACAGCCGCGCCGTCTTCGAGCTCTTCATCGAAGCCCTAACTGCTGGTACGTTGCGCATCGCGACTCGCGACGGCGCCGGTCAATGGCAGGTCGACATCCTCGTCAAGCAGGGGATTCTGCTCGGCTTCAAGCTCGGTCAATGGGAGCATTTCCCAGCCGGACCGCTCGAGTTCAGCGACAAGGACACCTATGCGCCCCGAGCCTTACCGCTCGCCGCGCGCAACATTCGCATCGTGCCCGGCGGCAGCTCGGTGCGACCCGGCGCCTACCTTGGGCACAACGTCACCCTCATGCCTCCTGCCTACGTCAACGTCGGCGCCTATGTCGACGACGACAGCATGGTCGACAGCCACGCCTTGGTTGGCTCCTGCGCGCAGATCGGGAAGCGAGTCCATCTCTCTGCAGCCGTTCAGATCGGGGGCGTCCTCGAGCCCATCGGACAAGCCCCCGTCATCATCGAAGACGACGTCTTCGTCGGCGGCGGTTCGGGGATCTACGAGGGCACCTTGGTCCGCGAACGCTCCGTCATCGCCGCCGGCACGATCCTGACCCGTGGCACCCGCGTCTACGATCTGGTGCAGGGCCGAGTCATTGCGGCGACGGCCAAGGGACCGCTCGAGATCCCCGCTGGCGCAGTCGTCGTGCCGGGCTCGCGCCCAGCCAGAGGGGATTTTGCTCAGGCCGAGGGACTGCAGCTCTACACGCCAGTCATCATCAAGTATCGGGATGAGCGCACCGACGCCAGCACGACCCTCGAGGAGGCGTTGCGATAGGCCATGCTGCTGCCCCTCTCCCGTGATCTCGCCGTTCTTCGACCCACGCTGATTCGGCAGCTGGTCGACGCTGCCCCGCCCGGTGCCGTGAATCTGGGCCTCGGGCAGCCGATGCTCGATCCGCCGCCAGCGCTTTCGACGGCCCTCGCCACCGCCGCCTTCGAGCGCGCCACCTACAGCGCCAACGCCGGGATTCCGGCTTTGCGCGAAGCCGTCGCTGCCGCGCACCGCGTTGACGCCGCGCAGGTGCTGGTTACAGCAGGCGCCGAACAAGCGCTCTTCCTCGCCATCTGCGGCACCCTCGAGCCGGGGCAGACCCTGCTCTCTCCCGCTCCCGGCTTTCCGGTCTACGAGCTCATTGCCAACTGGCGCGGCGCACGCAGCCGCGATTACCGGTTGATGGCCGAGGACCAGTTCAGGTTGCGCGCCGCGCAAGTCATCGAAGAGCTCGATGGCGCCGCGGCCATCGTGCTCGCCTCACCAGCAAACCCAACTGGCGCCATGCACTCCGAGAGTGAGCTGCGCCTCTTGCTCGAGGCCCTCGAGCACAGAGGGATTCCCTACATCAGCGACGACGTGTACGCCTCGCTCGGCTTCGCGGGAGAGTGCGTCTTGCCCCGCCAGCTCTCGCCCAACGGCATCTCCATCGGCAGCCTCTCCAAGAGCCACGCGCTGATGGGGTGGCGTCTTGGCTGGCTGATCGCCTCGGCCGAATGGGTTCGCGGCATCATTCCCCTACAGCAGATGACGCTGACCTGTGCCTCGGTGCCCATTCAGCGCGCCGCAGTGCACGCCTTCAGCCCGCAAGGTGTCGAGTCCTCTCGGGCCATTGCGGCGGAGTTGCGACGGCGTCGCGACCTGGCTCTCGAGTTCGTCGCGGAGCTCCCCGACGTGCCGCTGCCGGCGTCGGATGGAGGACTCTACCTGTTCACCGATCTCTCGGCCTACGGCAGTGACGACGTCGCGCTCGCCCACCGTTTCCTCGACGGTGGAGTCATCGTCATCCCAGGGCAGGCGTTTGGTCCCGCGGGCAAGGGCTTCGTGCGCATCTCTTTTGGTGTCGAAGAGGATGAGCTGCGGGAAGGATTTGCGCGCCTGAAACGGGCGCTCGGTCGCGTCTCCCACTCACAACCATGAGGACAGCATGACGTCTGAGAGCTCCTTACCCCTGGTGGAGAGTCAAGGAACCCCGCCCCCGTTGAAGGTTAGCGACGAGCACTTCATCACGCTCATCGAGCTGCGCCGTGACCTCCACACCAACCCAGAGCTTGGCTACCAGGAGCGGCGCACCGCCTGGAAGGTGGCCGACCGACTGCGAACGGCCGGGTTGGAGGTGACGACGGGGGTGACCAAGACCGGAGTCATCGCGGTCCTCGAGGGAGGGCTGCCAGGAAGCACCATCGGCTACCGAGCGGACATGGATGCACTGCCGATGTCCGAGCAAAACGACGTGCCCTACTGCTCGACGGAGTCCGGGGTGATGCACGCCTGCGGCCATGACGTTCACACCACCATTGGCGTGGGTATCGCCGAGCTGCTCGCCAAACATCGCGAGGTGCTGGCTGGACGTTTCGTGTTTGTCTTTCAACCCAACGAAGAGGGCGCACCAGGTGACGAACTCAGCGGTGGGTACGCCATGGTCGAGGACGGGGTCCTCGAGCGCTGGCCCTTGGACGCGATCTTGGCTCTCCATTGCATGCCCACGCTGGATGTCGGCAAGATCGGCCACACGACGCATGCGGTTTGGGCGAGCAGTGACCGTTTCGAGGCACGATTCAAGGGCGTGCAAACGCATGGTGCCTATCCTCACCTCGGCGCCGAGCCGATCGGCGCGGCCGCCGAGCTGGTTCTGGCCGCACAGCGAGTGGGGCACCGCAACATCGACGCCCAACTCCCGGTGGTCGTTTCGGTGTGCCAGATCCACGCGGGCAACCAATTCAACGTCATCCCGGAGGAGGCTTGGGTCGAGGGCATCATTCGCGCACTCGACGAGCCGACTCGACTCGCAGCCATTGACGCCTTGGAGAAGGCCGCTCGCGGTGTGGCCGCCGCCAACGGGCTGCAGCTCGAGCTGCGGGTGGAGCAGGGCGCCCATCCCACGGAGAACGCTCCAGCCTTGCTCGCCGAGGTGCTGGAGATTCTGCAGGGCCACCTTCCTGCCGGAGACTTGGTCAACATTCCTTCACAGATGGGGGCCGAGGACTTTGCCGCCTTCAGTCTCGTCATGCCCGCTGTCTACCTACTCCTCGGCGTCCGCAACGAGGGCCGAGGCTTCAACCACATGCTCCACTCGCCCCACTTTGACGCCGATGAGCGCAGCATTCGTATTGGAGTCGAAGCGATGTCCGTGACCCTGAGGCAGCTGGCAGCACGGCAGCGAGCGCTCGACCTCTAGCAGCCGCTTCCGTGGGCTGCTCATTGGATTCTATTGCTTCGCTTCCCCGCGACCGCCTTTCGCTTGAGATACGGTACGAAAATCGGTCGTCCGCTCGGCAACTCCTTGGGTCAGAAAGTGCTCGAAGTCCGTGTTCGGCAGCACGTTGCCAAAGACGGGCGTGGAGGTTGGGTCGTCCTTCGCCAGATCCATGGCGCACCGGAACCCACCGTTGGGGCTCCTCGTTTGAGGGGCGTTCCATTCCCGTGCAGCGTTGCTGCGATAGGGTGCGGCGAAGTCACCTCCTTTGATGACGCGGCCGCGCCCGTTCGGTGGTCCGAGGACAGCGCTGGCGTCGGCGTTCTCGTCGAACCATGAGGGCTCCGCGTACCAATCGGCTGTCCACTCCCAGGCGTTCCCCGCGAGGTTCTCGACCCCGTAAGAGCTCGCCCCTTTTGTGCGTCGACCAACCTCTTCGAGGCGGCTCTTGGGGCCTGAGCAGCTGGGGTCCGATACGTTTGCTCGCCCGCATTCGAACTGGTCCCCCCAGGGGAAGCTCCAGTCGCGGTTGCTCTTGGCGGCCTTCTCCCATTCGGCCTCGGTTGGGAGGCGTTTCTCTTGGGCTTTGCAGTACCGCTCGGCGTCTTCCCAAGAGACTTCGGTGACTGGGAGCAGCTCGAGGTGTTGGGCGGTTGGGACGTCGGGTTGTGAGGCCGCGACACAGAGCCGCTCGTCGACGCAGGCTTGGTAGGCGACGCGGGGAACTTCGTAGCGATCGATGGCGAAACGGTTCACGAACACGAGCCGCGTGGCCAGTTGGTTGTTCACCCAGCCGATGGTGCCAGGCTCGGCCCCACGCAGGTAAGGACCTGCTGGAATGACGGCCATGTCAGGCGGAGGTTCTCTGCGCAGCAACGTCTCGACCGCGTCGTCGGCCTTGTCGATCTCCACCTTGACGTCATCTCCAGGCAGGGCACCGATGAGAGCGATGAGCAAGACGACCATCGACAGCACCAAGGCCCCGATCACCCACTGTGTATCGAAGGCCTTTCGGCTCTTCTTGAGCTCGGCGCCGCCCTTGATGAGCTTGGCGTGGGAGACCTGCGTCACCTCACCGCGCGCGCTCCAGTCTCGCAGCTCGTCGCCATCAGAGTCTTCTTTGACGACGGCGTCCAAATCGTTGAGCGACTCGAAGCTGCCTGTGGACACCACGGCGCTCGGCCGCAGCGAGGCGTCGGCACCAGGCGTCGGGACGTCTTTGGGCGGCGGAGGGGGCTCGATGGGCAGGCCGACGGGCACGCCTAGGGGAATCTTCACGAGGGTGTTGGCCTTCGGGAAGATCTCGGTGGTCGACCACGGCGCTGCTGCAATAGGCACGGGCCGCATGAAGAGCTTGTGGTCGCGTAGGGCGTTGGCCATCTCCGCAGCCGACTCGAAGCGATGGTTCGGGTGTTTGGACAGCGCCCGCATGATGATCCGGTCCAACCCGTCGCTGAGGTTGGGAACCAACGAGCGAGGTTCACGCGGGGTCTCTTCGAGGTGAGCCTTCATCAAGGCCCTGGGATCCTCGACCACGAACACGTCCTGGCCAGTCACCAAGCGAAAGAGCAGGCAGCCCACCGAGTAGAGATCGGCGCTAGGCCCGACGCTCTTTGGTTCGGCGAGCCACTCCGGAGCGATGGTCCTCACCTCCGAGAGCTCAGGCACGGAGTCGGAGGTCAACGAGGGCGGCTTGAGCCTCATGTGGGTGAGATCGACCCACTTCACCAGCAAGCCACCGTGAATGCGCGCCAGCGATTGGAAGCGCGGATTTCCGTGCACGAAGCCCGCCTCGTGAAAGGCGTGCAGCGAGTCGAGGGCTGGCACCAGCCACTGCTTCAGGCGAATGATGTTGAAGGGCCGAGTGCCCAGCTTCGACACCTCGTCGGCCAACGTCGAGCCCTCGAAGGGTGCGGTGACCACCCCCACGCCTTCCATCAGGTCGAAACACTCGTAGACATCGATGAACCGCTTGTCTCGGAGGTTGACCAACGCCCGCATGCGCTCCACATAACGCTCTACGTACTCGCGCTCGGCGGCCAGCTCGTCGGCGAGCACATGCACATGGACGGGACGTCCGAGGATCAGGTGTTCTGCCGCATACACCTGGTAGCGACCATCGACGCCGAGTGAGGCGCCGAGACGATACTTCCCCAGCAGCTCTGAACCCTCTCCCAACGTCGTCACAGGTGCCGCAGAGGCCTCACAGCTCGGACATCGGTCCCCATCTTCGATGGCGTTGCCACAACTGGAGCAATTCATCTCGAGGCGGTCTCTTCGTGCACCAAAAGAAGGGCTCTCGGTGGGTCAAAACGCGGCGGCCGAGGGGTCGCTGTGGTTCGCTGACGCGGGTTTGGGGATTGCCGAGCAGGCGACCGGGCTTCGCATCGCAACGTATCGAAGCCAAGCGAAAATCGTTCGTGGGCAAGCGAGGCAATAGAATCCAAATTGACGCTCCGATCTTTCTTGAACGCTTCTGCAGCTTGTTTTTCGAAACCAGTTGTCAACATTCCGCTGCCCCAGCGCAAGCGACCGGCACAAGCACTCCATCAACAAGCAACTCAGGACCATCCATGCGACTTCTCTTCGTCATCGACCCCATCACGAAGCTCAAGCCCGCCCAAGACACGGCCCTCGCCTTCATGGCAGCAGCACAGCTGCGAGGACACGAGGTCTACGCCGTGCGAACCAAGGACCTCTTCGTCGAGAACGGACCGGGGGCCAGAGCTCGACGCCTCGAGCTCCAGCTCGACGCCAAACCCTTCTTCCGCTGGCTTGGCGAGCCCGAAGCGCGACCCACGAAGGACTTCGCCGCGATCTTCATGCGCCGCGACCCGCCGTTCGACATGGACTACATCTTCACCACCTACGTCCTCAGCCTCGCCCAGCCGCACAGCCTTGTCATCAACGACCCCAGAGGCCTGCGAGATTGCAACGAGAAAGCCTACATCCTGCGCTTCCCCGAGCTCATCCCCCCCTCGCTGATGACCAAGAACGCCAACCACATCCGCGACTTCCTTCAGCGACATCGGGAGGCCGTGATCAAGCCACTCGACGGCAAAGGAGGGGAGGGCATCCTCAAGCTCACGGTCGGCGACCTCAACGTCAACTCCATGCTCGAGCTCCTCACCCGCTACGAGAGCCGCTACGTGATGGTTCAGAAGTACGTCCCGCAGGCGCTACAGGGCGACAAGCGCGTCCTCATCCTCGACGGCGAGCCCGTCGGCACCTTTGTGCGCATTCCAGCCGGAGACGATCTCCGAGGAAACATGTCCGTTGGGGCGACCGTGGCCTCGGCCGAGCTCAACCCCCGCGACCTGGAAATCTGCCAAAGACTCGCCCCTCAGCTCGCCGCCGATGGCATCGTCTTCGCCGGCATCGACATTCTCGGACCGTCCCTGACCGAGATCAACGTCACCAGTCCCACCGGGGTTCGAGAGGTCAAGGCACTGGGGGGCGCCGACGTCGCCGAGCTCATGATCCAGTGGGTCGAGCGGGCGAGCCTGGGCCGCGAGAAGCGTTGGTAGGCATGAAAAGGCTGTGCAGTGACCTCTTGGGTGCCTCGGGGGGCGAGAAAAGGCTGTTCAGTGACCTCTGGGGTGCCTCGGGAGGCGAGAAAAGGCGTGCAGTGACCTCTTGGGTGCCTCGGGTGGCGAGAAAAGGCTGTGCAGTGACCTCTTGGGTGCCTCGGGGGCGCGAAAAGGCTGTGCAGTGACCTCTTGGGTGCCTCGGGTGGCGAGAAAAGGGCGTGCAGTGACCTCTTGGGTGCCTCGGGGGCGCGAAAAGGCGTGCAGTGACCTCTTGGGTGCCTCGGGAGGCGAGAAAAGGCTGTGCAGTGACCTCTTGGGTGCCTCGGGGGCGAGAAAAGGCTGTGCAGTGACCTCTGGGGTGCCTCGGGAGGCGAGAAAAGGCTGTGCAGTGACCTTATGGGTGCCTCGGGAGGCGAAAACAGGCTGCAACGCAGACCTCGAACTCACGGGCCGTCAGCGCGGTCCTCGCACAGCTCGACGACCAGCCGCAGCAGGAATCGGACTCGGTCTAGGTCTGGGTCGTCGGGTGTCCGAGAAGAAATCTCGGCCTCGAGCGTCGCCTGGGCCGCGTCGAGCTCGTTTTGGGCCACCTGTTGGAGGGCCGCCTCATAGGCCGACCGAGCCGTCTCGGTCTGCGGCTCGCCGGGGTCGAACGAGTCTATCTCCTCGACGGTCGACAGGAGGAAGGCTGGGTACGGGTCGAGCAGCGCCGCGGAGACCCTCGTCGCCTGCACAGCCGCCTTCTTGGCGAGCTGCAATGCCTCTCGGCGCTCCTCCCCTGAGCGCTCGAGCGCTTCAGAGAGCGCATGCACCGCCTCGGCGCTCTTGGCGTCTCGTTCGGACCGGATCCCTACCAGGCGCAGCGTACAGACGCCCAAGGCGACCAACAGTACGAGGCACATGGCTGCGAGCCGAGCCCAGCGGCCCGTTTTGGGAGGCGCACTCACCACAACGTCGTTTCGTCCGCTTCGAGCAGGTCGTCAGACGCCGCGCAGCGCCTTGGCGACCCCCAACGGTTCGCTGGCAATGCCTCGGCCGCCCCTTCTCCAGAGTCTGCGGCGAGCGCTCGTCTTTCCACCAAGGAGAGTGCTGCGCCAGCGAGTGCAGTGCGTTGGAAGAAACCCCGCCGACTGATGCCCCCACGGGGGTCTTGTGTGCTGTCGCTCACCCCTTGGTCTCCGGCGTCTTTGTTAGGGTCAGGAGCGTAGGCGGGAAGGCACCGCCCAAGGCGCACCGTGACTGTCCGAGGCCGCGGATGCCGGCGAGCAGGGCGCTGGCTTCGACACGGAGCGGAGGCAACGTGACGACCCTTCGAAGGGAGCCGTGCTCGACCTGCCAGACCCCACTCGGCGCACTCAGCGTGAGCCAATCGCCGCTGAGCTTTGCTTGCAGGTCCAACCAGAAGAGACCGTCTTCGACGTCGACGAGCAGATCCCAGAGGGTGACGTCATCGACTCCCCCAACCACCCAATCGCGAGGCTCGGCGCGCCCGTCGTTGGGATCTACGACGAAGCCCTGCGGCTCCCTACCTAGGGTCTCGAGGGTCTGGCGATCGTGGAGCAGGGCGACAGCGAGTCCCGACTCGATGAGTGGCAGCGCCTTTGAGGCGGTGCCCAGAACATCGAAAGAGCGGCCGCGGACCCGGGAGTCTTCAGGGTCGAGCTTGACGTCGAGTCCTTTGAAGGAGACCGCCTGGCCGATGTTGCGTTCGACGAAGCCAAGGCCGCCGCCGATGAAGAGCGGACCCAACGACCTCCACAAGGTCGCCATGGCCCACTCGCTCAAGACCCAGTTCAGAGGAACCGTGTCCAGGGCTCGCGGGGCCTCGCTGCCGGCGGCGGCGATGAGCGGCTCGAGCCGGTCGAGCAGAGAGACCTCGAGCTCCGCCCTGGCCTTACTCCTGGAGAAACCCTCGAAGGATTGGCGCCAGAGCAGGCGTGGGTCCTGAGGGGTGGCCCGGATGTCGACGACGGTTCTCGCCCAGCTCGAGCGCTCGAAGGCAAAATGCCCAGCGGAGCTCGCCAGCCCTGCACAGGTGCTTGGGCCATCGAGCTCCGCGCCATCGATGCAGTGCGCGACGGTCGCGTCACAGGTCCAGCCGCGGGCTTCGATTGCCAACAGGGCGTCGGCGATCAGGTCGATACGATAAGCCGGTCCGCTGTCTACGAGGTTGTCGTCGAACTGCGCCCGGCGAGGCAGAATCCCTAGTTCGACGGCGGGGGCGAGCCACCGGATGTTGGTCGCGCCCTGTAAATCGCTAGGAGCGCTCCCGAGAGCGGCATGGGCGCGCTCTCCCAGCGCCTGGCTGCCGTCCGCATCTAGGCGGTTGGTGCTGCAAGACACAAGCGAAGTCGGACCACCAGACGCCCGCAACTCCAAGCGGAGATCGCTCTGAGTCGTGTGCTCTATGGACCGACCGCTTCGCACACGAAGAAACGCGCTCTCACCTCCCAAGAGGCGGGCGTCGGCGACGACATCGTCGCCGAGCCCTGAGAGCGCGTCTTCGAGCAGCTCGCGGATGAGGAATTCGTCCACTGGGTCAATTGTGCTGACAGGGCGCGTCGGTCTGAGTCCGGTCGATGCCTGTGTAGAGATTGAAGCAGTACTCGACGGCGCGAGTGAGGAAGCCGTTCGGAGTGTTGGTCATGGTTTGGATGCTGTAGGCGGGATCGACGAAGAAGACGCCTTTGCCGAGATCGAAGCCGTCGACCGACTGCCAGGTCCATGGGGAGTTGAGTCCGAAGTTCGAAGCGACGTCATCGGTGGCGAGGAGGTTCGGGACGCGCAAGCCGCCGCCGCCGCCGGGCTGAGTGACGCCTGGGGCCACGTAGACGATGTCGCTGCCGTAGAAATCGGTCACAGCCGAGCCGACCGACGTGCGGGAGGTCCACCAAGGGGTCGCCAGCGGAATCAAGGCGTAGCTTCCAGCGTGGGTGGGGGCTGCGTAGGTCGGCGTCGACGGTTGACCCGCGGCCGTGTGCAGCGTGAGGACGGCGTGGTCGGTCATGGTGAACTGACCTGGGGTGTGCTGGCAGTAGAGGGAGGTTCCTGCGTATTCGAAGGCGCACACCTCATGGTCATATTGTTTGACGTAGACGCGGACTCGACGCGCATCGTTGGGGTCGGTGTAGAGCGTGCTGTCGACGTCCTCGAAGCGGCTCAAGGTCGTGCTCTTGCCGGAGAAGCCCAAGGGGCAGAAGGGCTCGACGGCGCCCGTGGCGCAGCTCGGGAAGAAGGTGTCGATGCGGCCCGGCGTGGTGCCCACGGAGTAGGTCGAGAAGAACTGCAGCGTGCCCAACCGATCGGTGTTCTTGGCGACGACCACCAAAATGCCATTGACGGCGTGGGCTTGGTCCGCGGCGCCGCTCGAGGCTTTGTAGGTCGGGTAGTACAGGATGTAGTCGATGAACATGTGGGACTCGGTCTCGGTGACCGAGTAGTAGACGGCCGCCGTGGAGACCTGCGCGACGTTGGCTTTGTTGTTGAACGGCTGGAGATTGTTGTCGAAGTCGATGCGGGTCGGGGTGTCGCGTTTGGCGTCCGCGACGTCTTGGTAAATCACCGGCGCGTAGGCGCGGGCGAGCTCGTCGTGGTAGGCGGCCACCGCGGGAGCCGCGGTCGAGAAGCTCCATCGGACTTCGATCAGCGAGTTCTGGGCGATGTCCATGACGGAGGAGCTGACCCGCACTTCGTACGTGCTCCAGGCCCAGAGAGGGCTGGTGAAGGTCATCGTGGCGGTGCGTGACGGTTCGTCCCAAACGATCGTCGAGGGGACCTTGCGGCCGGAGGTGTCCATCGCGAAGAAGTTGTTCGAGTCCACGATCGAGGCCGCGATAACGGGCTCGCTGAAGGTGACGGTCACGGTGCTGTTCAGGGCGACGTTGACGGCATCTACCGCCGGGGTGTGGGCGGTGATGGTCGGGGGGATCAAGTCTTCGACGTCGACGGCAGTGTCGTTGACGTGAGTGTCAGAGGTGACGTCGTTGGTGGGGTTCGTCGTGGAAGTGTCGACGATGGCGTCTTCGACGATGTCGGCTGCGCCACAGAAGTTCGAGATGCACTCTTCGCCGGAGATGCAGTCGGCCTTGGTGACGCACTCTCGTGGCGCCGATTCGAGCTTGCACGTCCCTTGGTGGCAGACGTAGCCCACCGACTCACAGTCCGAGGTGACGGTACACTTCTGTACGCTACTCTCGGGCTCCGCGCAGGCCGACAGGAGCAGCGCCAAGCACAGCGCGCTCAGCAAGGAGACCAGCGGCGCAGATTTCCAGAACTTTCGGGATTGGTTCATCAGGGATCTCCAGCGTTCGTATGTTCTTCTCGGCCGATCTGTGCGCAACACCGCTCGCAAATCCTGACCGAACTACTTGGGCGAAACTTGGTTAATGACCGCAGTCGAGACGCTGCAAGGGGATCCTCCTCACCACGAGGCGAGTGAGGCAGAGCGGCGCCCAACGACGACCGGGACAAGGGGGGATGCTAGCAGAGCTGAAATGTCGGGACAATCGGCGAGTTGCCTTGGGGCAGGACAGTGCCTAGGTTCCTGGCGCCGCTGCAATGGAAATGTCGATGCTGGGTGCGGCGAATTGCGAGTGGAGTGCTCGCTCACGAGTCTTCCCGCGAGTGGAGGCCGAGAACGAGCAACCCCAATTGAACTGAAACTGTCCGCTGACTGATGAGGATGATGCCATGGCTGATGTGTCCAAGCTCCCTATGTCGACGCGAGCGTTCATGAAATTGTATCGCTGGCGGCAGCTCAAAGACGTCGCCTGCACGCCCCTGCGAAAGCCCCTCTCCGAGAGCCGGGTCGCGTTGGTGACCAGCGGCGGATTGGTGGTCCCTGGGCAAGTGCCTTTCGACATGGATTTTCGCGGAGGCGACCCGTCCTACCGAGTCATTCCTGCGGATGTCGATGTGCAGAGCCTAGAAGAGTACCACCGCAGCGAAGCCTTCGACCACTCGGGGATCGAGGCGGACAAGAACATGGCGATGCCGCTCGACCGGCTCCATGAGCTTGTCGCAGAGGGGGTGATCGGAGAGGTCGCCCCACGCCATCTGTCGTTCATGGGCAGCGTCACCGCCCCAGGCCGGCTCACCCGAGACACTGCTCCTAAGGCCGCGCACCTGCTCGTCGAGGACGAGGTCGACGTGGCCCTCTTGGTCCCCGTCTGACCGACCTGCAACCAGACGGTCGGTCTGGTCGGAGCCGAGCTCGAAGCCCAGGGCATCAGCACGGTTTCATTGAGTCTGCTGCGCAGCGTCACCGTGAAAGTCGGGCCCCCGCGCGCTCTATACGTTCCCGACTACTTCTTCGGGTTCCCACTCGGAGAAGTCAACAACCCGACGCTCCAGAAGTCCATCATGAAAGCCGCCTTCGCGCTGCTCTCGAGGAATGACGTTCCGGTGCTCGAGGACTACTTGGGCGAGCGCGTGTAGGGCGCAGCATAGGGCGCAGCGCGCTGCGCCCCTACGAACCGCTGCCCAAGGGCAACGCCCTGGGCGCAGTGCGCTGCGCCCCTACGAACCGCTGCCCAAGGGCAACGGCCTAGGCGTGTGGCCGCTGCGCCCCTACGAACCGCTGCCCAAGGGCAACGCCTAGGCGCGTGGCCGCTGCGCCCCTACGAACCGCTGCCCAAGGGCAACGGCCTAGGCGCGTGGCCGCTGGCCGTCCTACTTCGTCGCGCCCTCGATGGTGAAAAAGAGGGCGCGCACGACCTCCTTGGGGGGCGGGGTCAACGTCAACGGGAACATCTCGTCGACGGTCTTCTGGGCGTACAAGCCAAACACACGCCAGGTCGGGGCGTCGCCCAGTACGTCGGTCTCCCAGGCCGCCACAAATTGGTCGGCCTCGGCCGCCGTCAGACCCACGCTGACCAAGGACGCCGCGACGTCCTTGCGCAGCTTCGGCAAGGCTTCGGCGTAGGGTTCTCCGCCGCCGGGAATCAAACGCACAGAATCCGATGGCACCATGAGGTCGAACGCATACAGCCGTCCGTCACTGAGCGCCCAGAGGGGACCCACCGGGTGGCTGCCAGGGTTGGTCAGGGCCACCCCAGAGGGGCCCGGAGCAAAGAGCAGCGGCGGCTGCGGACCTTTCAGAATGCCGTTGTAGAGCAGCACTGGCGTATCGACTCCGCCTGTCCGCAAGCAGGTCGGCGAAGGCGTCACATAGCGAGCCAGCTCTGCGGCCTCACACAGCGCACCGGCCGGCAAGCTGGCACAAGCGGGCGAGCTCGCCGCTGGCACGACCTCGGCACCGCACGGGGTGGACAGCAACTCGAGTCCACGCCACGCGAAGCTCTTGCCGTGGCTGGGCTGTGGGCCGGCGTTCGGCGTGGGCCAGACCTCTTGCAGCGTTCCGTGCGCGAGCTCGAGCTCGACGTCGATACGGGTTGCGTCCTCGAACTCTGGACCACGGTGGAAGTACAGAACCGGCTTCTTGGGCACTGCGAGGTCTATGCTTCCGCCGTCGAGTCGGACAGGGTCCGGCAGAGGGGCCGCCGAGGTGGCGACCTCGGAGAGCTGCCCAAGCCGAACCAATCCCCACTCGTGCACCTCATAGTCGGCGGCAGCGACCTTCTCGTCGGTTGGAGACTTGGCGGTCGGTTGACAGCTCACTGCCCAGACCACCGCGGCAAGTCCGAAGCACAGCACCGTCCATCGTTGTAGGCCATGAGAGGGTCGCATCCAGTTCCTTGTCCCAGCTAGTGTAACGCTTCACATGTGTCCGTGCTTATGAGCGTGGCCTTTCAGGGAAGCAGGGCTCTGCCCTGACCCGCCGGGGGAC
>PFUG01000123.1:41017-41377 GCA_002789955.1 Deltaproteobacteria bacterium CG_4_9_14_3_um_filter_63_12
ACTTTGTCCCCCGGACCCCCAATGACTTTCTTTTTTCTGTAATCAACAACATGCCGGTATTTTTGAAGAATTCCTGAGAATTGGGGGGCGCTCCTTGCAGTCAATAAACATGGAGAGTCATGACGGTTTACACTAGTGTTCATCTTGAAATTCAGAGTTCGGTCGCATTTTTCGCCGATCTCAGCGAAACACGCAATTGCGCGTTACCCGGCCGAGCGGTCTCGAAGCGAGACCGCTGGCGTGCCCACGCGCGATCCTTCCCAAAGGACATCTTTTAAGTGCCCGTTCGGAAATGCCCCAGGTGCAAGGAGCCCACGACCGAGCGACGCAGGGTGCGCCGAGCATGGCGCAGAGAATTGG